>DAORHS010000084.1:0-10758 GCA_035438165.1 Prosthecobacter sp. | reverse complement strand
CTTTCTCGCGATCCGCAAGCAGAGTTTCCCTTTCATGTGGTCAAGGTGGCATGGCTGCTCGTCAATCTGGGATCGACCATCCTGCTGATTCAAACGCTGCGATGGATGATGGGACGATCTCGTCCCGACGCTCCTGATCAGGCCCTGATGGTCTGCCTGTGGATTTGCGGTATTCCATTCTGGACCTGCCTGGCCATGGGCCAGGCGTCCATCTTTTCCCTGGCCTTTTCCCTGGCGGCGTTTCGGGCGGACTCCGCCGGACGGCCGCTGCTGGCCGGGCTGCTGCTGGCACTGGGCGTTTTTAAATACGCACTGATCTGGCCGCTGGTGTTGTTTCTCTTCATCCTGCGCTGGCGCTGGCGCTGCCTGCTGGTCGGCGGCGGTGTCCACCTCGTGGTGCACCTGGCGCTCTGCCGCATCATCCACGCGAATCCCGTCACCATTTTTGCGGATGTCCTTCATGGGAATGAAAAGGTCTTTCATTTCAGCAGGATGCTGACCGTGTGGTTCCCGTTTCGCTCCTGGAACCGGATGTTTCCAGACTTCATGCTCCCGGCACAGGGATTGGGCGCTTTGCTGCTGCTGACGCTGCTGGGAGGGCTCGCATGGCTGTGGTTGCGCAGGAAAACAGACGATCACGGCCATTTGCTCGTCTGGCTGGCGGCGCTGGAGCTGCTGGCCGTCCTGACGGTTTCATCGAGAATCTTTGCCCACATGTACACCCTGCCGGTGCTGCTGCTCGCCTGCACCCCTTCATCGGCCGTCTTCACGCCGTTTCAACGCGGACGCCTCATCGCCTATGTCCTCTGTCTGGCGTATGTTCCTGGCGGGGTGGATGATGCAGGGCTATCCGCTTCGGTGATGCATCTGCTCCATCAGTTGTTCAACGTCGTGCTGGCGGCTCTGGTGGTCGAGACGGGCCTTCTGTTGTGCCGGCTGGAGCGCGCCTCCAGCCGGCAAGGCGCGCACGCTTGAGACGGCGGGGTTTGTCTCACTTCACCAGCGCGGATGCATTCTGCCATTGAATGTCCTGCATCTGCCCCACGTCGAGCCCGGACTCCTGCATCTTGAGCTGGGCGGACTCCCAATAGAACACCGGGGCGAACGAGCCGAACACCAGCCGGTCCGTCTGCCAGCTTTTCAGCAGGTTCCCGACTCCGCCGACGCCTTCGATCATCGCGAAGTCGAGCCACGTGTTTGGACAGTTCTGCAAATGTCTGAGCACCATCGCGGCATTCGCATTCAGCAGCATGACCCGCGCTTCCGGCACCTCATGCATGATCTTCGACAATGGCGCGAGATCGACCGGCTCCACGCGCACCTGCGGATGCTGGGTGCGCTCGTCCTCCATCTGCGTCACCAGTTGCACGATCATTTGATGGCGCGCTGCCAGGGCCAGCAGCTCTGGAAACGCGGGTGTTTTCAAATCATAGCCATGGTAGTTCGGATGCAGGCGGATCACGCGCATGCCATGATCCTCGGCGCAGCGTTTCACATCATCCCGCCAGTCCGGCACGGAGAGATTGATCGTGCCGCAGGGGCGGAGCATCGTGTTCTGACAGGCGCGGGCGAGCTCGCTGTTCACGCCCGCCACGTCACGACGCAGGAGACCTTCGAACGCGCCGGCCCACGCTTCCGTGACACCTCGTCTGGTCAGGCTTTGAATGAATGCACGGGTGTTTTCAGCCGCGAGCCGCCGAAATGGATGCGAGCCGAGGTACACATGGCAGTCGGTCAGTTTCACCGCCTCGGTCGCATGCAGCGATGACGCCGCCAGTGCGGCGCTGGAGCGCAGAATGAAATTCCGGCGGTTCATATTGGCAGCATGAACGATGCGGCGGGCTGTGAAAAGCACTTCCTCCTGCCTTGCGCTGATTTGATGCACGCGTAGCGTTGCAACCCATCACGATGAACTGGTACTACAACAACGCCGGCGCCGCCGAAGGGCCCATGGACGACCAGGCCATGACCGAACTGGTCCGCGCCAAAAAGCTGGCATCGGACTCGCTCGTCTGGCATGCCGGGCTCGATGCCTGGCAGTCGGTGGCGGTGCTGGCTCCCGCCTGGTGGGCGGCATCCCTGCCTACGCCGGCCGGCCGGCCGGCTCCAGCGGTGAAGAAACCAGCCAAGGAGAAGGCGGATGCGGGCGCACGCCGCCTGGCGGGCCCGAATGCTCCGACCAGCGAGACCGCCGAGACGAAAGAAGGCGGTGGCTTCTTGAAGCGACTCTTTGGCTTTGGCAAAAAGAAAGGCTGATCCGGTTCCGGCATTCGTCATTCTGGTTTCGTCATGGTGACCGAAGGTCACGCCTGCATGCCTTTGGCCTTCAAGATCGGCAGCATCAGGCCGCGCAGATTGTCACAGAAGATTTTTTGTTTGTCGGCCTCGCTGATCTGCGCGCCGTGGACTTTGGCGAGCTGGCTGGCAAAGCTGCGGCCGCCGCAGTCGCTGCCGTAAATGACGCGTGAGGCACCGAGTTCGCGCACGGCCATCTCGGTGATGCCCGCCGTGGGATCGGAGCCTGCGAGATCGGCGTAGAGGTTGGTTTGCGCACGGATTGCACGGATGCCCGGCTCCCAGGTGCCGCCGGTGTGGCCGCAGATGATGGGAACTTCAGGAAATCGCTTCGCCAGTGTCACCAGATCGTCAGGCGTGGATTCACCGGGATAGTTGCCGTTCGTTTTGAACCAGGTGTGCTGGAAGATCACGGCCTTTAATTCCGCCGCACGACGGATGATCGCGTCGATGGCCGGCACGCTGCATTTCTCCGCCACCCACAGCTTCACGCCCACCATCGGCCCGTTCGCGACGCAGCGCTCGAGTTCAGCGAGACTTTCTTCGGGGTGCTTGGCGCTGAGATAGACGAAGCCGAACGCACGCTCCGGGAATTTCGCGATAGCACGCAGCACCTCGCTGTTTTGCTGCACCAAGTCGGCGGGGGACGGATCCTGCGACCACTTCAGGCCCATGTAAACGCAGAGCCGCTCGATGCCCATGCGGTCGGCATAGACGAGCAGCGCCTTGAGCCGTTCTTCCGGCGTGAGACCGGGAACGCCGGACAGATGACAGTGCAGATCCCAAATGCGCATGAGTGTAGATTCGATTGGCAATCGAATCATGGGCGGCACGGCTCCGATTGCCAATCGAAGGTACAACGTGATCACAAGGTTTTCTTTGCGGCCCGGAGTGTCCGCTTCACTTTGAAATCATGCCCACCACCAAGCCCACCGATGTCCGTGTCACCGCCGCTGAAGTTTTTTTCCTTCCCGTGACGATGCGTGTGCCGCTCAAGTTCGGCCCGGAGACCGTGACCAACGCCGTCTGTCTGCGCGTGCGGGTGACTGTGGCTGATCGCAGCGGCAAAACCGCGCAAGGCTGGGGTGAAACGCCGTTGAGCGTGTCGTGGGTGTGGCCCAGTTCATTGAGTGTAGCGGTGCGTGCGCAGCGCATGCAGGATTTTTCCACGCTGCTGGCCAAGCGGCTGGTGGAGAGCGGCTTTACGGGCCATCCGATGGAAATCGGCCAGGACTTCATGCACGGCCCGCTGGCGGCGACGCTGAAGGAGGCGAATGCTCAGGCCGGAGGCGATGCGATGCCGTATCTCGGTTCGCTTGTGGCCTTCAGCGCCTTCGACATCGCCGTGCATGACGCCTACGGTGTCCTTCACAACCGCGACATCTACACGACTTACAACGCGGAGTTCATGAACCGCGATCTGTCCGCCTTCATCACGCCGGAAGAGGGCAGCGGCATCGATTTCAAAGGCCGTTATCCACAGGACTACCTCGTGATGAACGCCCCGAAACAACTGCCGGTGTGGCATCTCGTCGGTGGTGTGGACGCGCTCGAAGCCGCCGATCTGAACGGCACCGAGCCGCAGGACGAACATCCGCTGTTGCTGGCGGACTGGATCAAACGCGACGGTTTGAAATGTCTCAAGGTGAAGCTGCGCGGCACGGATGCGGCCTGGGATTTCGAGCGCATGCAGCGCGTGGGCCGCATCGGCCTCGCGGGTGGTGTGACATGGTTCAGTGCGGACTTCAACTGCACCGTGAAGGAGACGGGCTATGTGAACGACATCCTCGACCGCCTGCTGGCGGAGGAACCGGAGATCTTTGCCCGCACCTTGTACGTGGAGCAGCCGTTCCCGTACGATCTCGAAGCCCATCAGATCGACGTGCGCAGCGTTTCCGCGCGCAAGCCGCTGTTCCTGGATGAAAGCGCGCACGACTGGGAATTTGTGCGCCTTGGGCGTCGTCTCGGCTGGTCCGGCGTGGCCTTGAAGACCTGCAAAACACAGACGGGCGCGCTGCTGAGCCTCTGCTGGGCCAAAGCGCACGGCATGCCGCTCATGGTGCAGGATTTGACGAACCCCATGCTCGCCATGATTCCGCATGTTCGCCTCGCCGCGCATGCCGGCACGATCCAGGGCGTGGAATGCAACGCCATGCAGTTCTATCCCGACGCCTCATTGCCCGAGCAGGAAATCCATCCCGGCCTCTTCCAGCGCCGCAACGGCATCGTCGATCTCAGCACGCTCAGCGGGCCGGGTTTCGGCTATCGCGCGGATGAGGTGAAGCGCGAGCTCACTGCAGCTCCTCAATCGTGATCGTGTAGCGGTGCGGGCTGTCGCCGTTGCCGAAGATGATTTTGTTTTCGCCGGTTTTCAGCAGGCTGGTGATGCAGCCGGCATCCACTGAGACGTGTTCGCCGTTGACCCAGGAGCCGAGCTTGCTGCCGCGATCACGCAGGATGAAGCTGCCGTGCTCGAAGTCGATCTCGCAGTGGTTGCGCGAGAGCTGGTAGGGGGTGGGCTCTTCGATGGAGAGATCGTTGCGCGCGAGGGCGGAGACGGCGGTGTCGAAGTACGCGCGGCCGATGCGGAAGGGCAGCTTCGTGATGGTTTTCTCCACGGGTTCATGATCAAGGCCGGTTTCGTCGTAGTGCGAACGCAGCTTGACGCGGAAGACGGGTTCTTTGGCCGGTTTGGGTTTGGGAGTCAACGGTACCGTGGCGCTGGTGGTCGTGGTCAGCAGCAGGTCGGTCTTGCGGATGCGCTCGAACAGCGTCGCCAGATACGCATGCAGGCGGTCGGGGTGCTGGATGATCTGCTGCTCAAATTCAGTTTCGGCGATGGTTTCCACCGTGGAGTTTTCCAATGCGGTGGCGGTGGCTGAACGCGGGCGGTCCATGATCATGCCCATCTCGCCGAAGATTTCTTCCGGCCCCAGTCTGGCAAGCGATTGAATGCCATGGGAGGTGTTGATGGAAATCTCGACGAGCCCGGAGACAATGAAGTAAGCCTCCTGAGATTTGTCGCCTTCACGGAAAATGACCTGCCCTCGTTGAAAATGCTCGGTTGCCATGGGGCGGAGAGTACCGGGTGGCTTTCACAGGTCAAGCCTCCAATCGGGCAGGTTTACAGCCTGCGTATGATCACGCCGCGAATGCGTGCTTTGGTGGCGAAGCTGGCGAATCCGAAAGGAGCGCATTTCTCGATGTCGCCGGCACGCAGGCCGAGCTTGTGGCCCTTGAGGCTGGTGTTCACAAACAACTTGCCGTCAATCCAGGCGCGCAGGTCGTCATCGCGGACTTCGATGCGCACTTTGTGCCAGCGGTTGTTTTCAAACCAGGCGTTGCCGCGGGTGTTGTTCTCGCTGGCATCCATGTCGTCGATGCTGGAGATGCCGACGAGCGTGCCGCCCCAGCCGCCGACGATGAGCGAGACGTGGGACTCGTTGACGGGAAAGGTCACGGTGCCGAAGAAGTCGTTTCCCTCGACCCGCATGGCCTCATACTCGATGGCGTAGCGCGTGACCGGCATCTCGGTGTCTTTCCATTTCTTCGCGTCAAAGGTCGAGCCGGTCATCGGCTGGCCGGGTTGCAGTTCGATCTCGCCGTTGTGGACGATGACGCTTCCCTCGTTGGCCATGCCAGCGGCTTTCCATGACGCAGCAAACTCATCGGAAAGCAGCTTCCATTCGCTGCGCCGCTGGTTGTCGCAGCTTGAGAGGACAAAAAAGAGGCAGAGCCCTGCGGCCCTGCCTCCGAAACGTTTGAGGGTGTTCCTGATCATCCTTTCACATCATAGCAGGAGATGAACTCCTGATCACGAAGGTAAAGCTTGCCGTTGCTGATGACGGGATGGGTCCAGATCTTGCCCTTGGGATTGCGTTGCGAGGAGGTCGCCTCGAGTTTGAAGCTGCTTTTTTCCTCCCAGCCTTTCTTGGAAACCTCGACCAAGGCGACGGTGCCGGTGTCTTCGGAGAGGCAGTAGAGCATGCCGTCCGCCGAGGTGACGGCACCTTTACCGATGCCCCGGTCCTGCCACACGATCTCGCCGGTTTTGAAATCCTGGCAGGTCCAGCCGCCTTTGTCGGAATGGCCGTAGAGCAGGCCGTCGATGAGCACCACGCCGCCGTGGTGGTTGACCATGTTGGTGTTGGAATAGACGTCGGTGACATTGCTGCCATCAAGCTTCACCGCCTTGCAGCCGACGCCGTAACCCGCGGCGACATAGACCTGGCCGTCATTGAAGATGGGGGTCGGAATCACCGCGGTGGCTCCGGGGAAATCGCTTTTCCAGAGCACCTTGCCCTTCTGCGACACGCCAAGAATGCTCTTCATTAAGAGCTGTACATACTGGCGCTGCCCGCCGTGGTCGATCGGGATGACGGAGGCATACTGGGCGTTCTCAGCCACATCACTGGTCTGCCACTCGACCTTCCCGGTCTTGGCGTTGAGCGCGGCGAGAGCGCCCTTGCGTCCGCCAGGCGTGACGATCACAAGATCGCCATCGACGAGGGGAGATTCCGTGTAGCCCCAACCTTGAAGCTGGCCGCCGAGATCCTTCGTGAGGCTCACGGTCCAGACCTGCTTGCCACTCTCGGCATTGACGCAAACGAGGTCGCCGTTGCCGCCGATGGCATAGACCATGCCGCCTGCGACGGTGGGAGTCGTGCGCGGGCCGTCACCCCAGCCGTTCTTGTAAATCGCCCCGACAGGAGATTCCCAAACCTTTTTGCCGGTGGCGGTGTCGAGGCAGATGACTTTTTCTTCAGCATCGTACAGGCCCATCGTGTAGAGCTTGCCGCCGACCACGGAGAAGCCGGAGTAGCCGAGTCCGGCGTCTTCGTTCACCCACACGCGCTTGGGTCCGCCCGCGGGCCATTTTTTGAGCAGGCCGGTTTCTTTCGAGACATCATCACGGTTCGGACCGCGCCACTGAGGCCAGTCGCCGCCTCCGGTTGTCGCGCCGCCGCCACTGCTGGAACTGCCGTTCAAGAGTGCCTGATCCGCCTGGCTGAGGCTGGCGACGGGCAGGGTGATCAGCTTTCCATCCTCGCGTTTGAGGGTGACCTTGCCCGCCTGCACGCTGACGAGTTCGGCTTTGATCTCATGGGCTCCGGAAGCGTCCTTCCAGGTACGGATTTCAGCCTGCACGGCGAGCGTGAGGCACAGGGACAGCAAGGCGGTGGCGGTGGTCTTCATGGTGTGGTGTGAATGGGCAGCAGCGTTCAAACGGGTGATGGAGGCAGGGTTTTAGCGCAGACTGCGACTTTCGCCGCTTTCAACCGCCCATGTCTTTGAGCAGCGATTCGGCGGCGGCGCGAGCAGGCAGGTCCCTGAAGCGTTCGTCTTGAAGCATCTCGCGCAAAAGTTTGCGGGCGGCGTCGGCCTGTTCGCTGCGGCGCAGGACTTCGGCACGATACAATTGAAGGCGCAGCAGGTCCGCGGGGGCCTTCGTGGTCGATTCGGCGTGTTCGAGCAGTTCGAGGGCCTGCGGGAGCTTGGACTGCAGCGCGGAGAGCAGGGCGGTGAGTTCGAGCAGCAGCGTGCTTTGGCGTTTGGCGGCGAGTTCGGTGAGCGTGGTCTTCACGTGCGAGTCGGGCTCGCCTGCCAGCCGCAGGGCCATGCCCTGATAGAGCGCGTAGTCACGCTCCGCGCCCTCGCCGAGCTTGGCGCCGATGCCTTTGCCAAAGGGGCGATAGAGCGGATCACCAAGCACGACGTTCATCCACGACAGCGCTGGCGTGGCATTCCATGTCGCTTCGCCGATGGTGAAGCCTTCGAGCAGCCGGCGGTTGAAGATGTCGAAGTGGATCGTGAGAGAGAGATAAGGTTCAAACACGTTGCCAAAGGTGACGGCGGCGCCGTGGGAGAGCAGCGGTCCGGTCCAGGCTTGGTCATGGGATCGAATGATGCTGGCGCTGAACGAATGCAGGTGGCAGGCGATGGCGCCGCGTTTGAATCGAAACGAGGGTGAAGCCAGCGCGCCGGTGATGTGATCGGTGTACCAGCCGAAGTAGAGAATCGTGTCGGGCAGCGGCCAGGAGTCACGCAGCACGGGTTCGGAGCGGTCGATAAACACCGGGATGCCGGCCTTTCTGAACGAATCGGCGCTGTTCTTGAGCCAAGTTTCGCCCTCTTGATAGGCCCCGCTTTTTTGAGCGAGGTCGATGACGGCACGACCGAGGAGACCGTGGCCCTCGGCATCGATGGCGTCGTCGATCATGCGCTTCACGGTGGCATCATCGGGCCCGTCGAGCCTGCCGACGATCAGCAGTCCCTGGGTGTTTCTGGCATTGGGAAAACGTGCCTGCTGGTCAAAGTAAGGATTGCGCACCCCTCCTCTGATGGGCGGGTTGCTGAGGCCGAGCGCGGTGAGTTCGGAATCGACGCTGGCCTCGTCCTCCTCGGACTGTTTCGGGTTCTGGGCGCTGCGCCGGATTTGAAACGGCACGCCCCGCATCAGCACCAGCACGCGGACGTGGGGAGACGGGGCCAGAGGCGAGCGAATGCCGTCTCCCGTGAGCGGTTTGCCTGGAACCGGTGGTTGGGCGATCCACCAGTGCTTCGACTCGAAGAGCTTCAGCAACGGTTGACGCAATTGCGCATCAAACTCCGTGCGTGACATCGAGTCCTCCTGCGAGCAGCGCAGGCCGATGACGCGCTCTTTCGGAATGTGGCGTTTCTCGGCGTAGTAGGCGGCGAGTTCGGCGGAACCGGGGAAGTCTGGATTGTACACAACAGCGGTCTCGGCGGCGGCATCCCATTCGGCGATGAGCTGGGCTTGGGCGACGGTGCCGAGAACAAGCCAAGCGAGAAAATAATGACGAAACCCGAATGAGGAATGCCGAATGAATGACGAAGCTCGAAGGACAACCCGTGTGTGGGAATGATCACGGCTCATTTCGGGCTTGGTCATTCGGATTTCCTTCATCATTCGTCATTCTGGTTTCGTCATTGCCGCCGCAGGCGGTCACGTCCACTCCAGTTTCAATCCGTCGTGGGCGATGTTCACGCCCAGCGGCAGTTTGGGATCTTCCACGGCGTACATGATCTCGCACTGAATATGGGTGAACCAGGTCTGGCGCGGCCGGATCTCGCGCTGCACGGCCAGCGTCTCCTCGAAATTCATGTGGGTGGGGTGAGGCGTGTGGCGCAGCGCGTCGATGATGAGCGTGTCCACGCCATGCAAGGCTTCCATCGTCTGCGGCGGCAGCGTCTTGCAGTCCGGGATGTAGGCGCAGAGTTTTTTGCCGTCGCGTGCAAACAGAAAACCAATCGTATCCACCTTGCCATGCTGGACGGGCAGGGGAGTGATGGTCGTTTCGCCGATGTGAAACGGGCCGTGAATCGGTTTCGGGAAGGGTTTGAGGTACCCGCGGTAACGGTTCTCGCCGTTGAAGGCGTAGATGAACATGCGCTCCAGCACGGAGAGGCACTCCGGCGTGCCATAGACCGGCATGAAGTGATCCGCCTCGACCGTGAAGCGCCGGAGATCGTCGAAGCCGGTCAGATGATCCATGTGCGGATGCGTGAAGATCGCGGCATCGATCCGGCGGATGTTTTCACGCAGGCACTGCATGCGGAAATCCGGCCCCGTATCGACCACCCACGCGGCTTCCGGCGTTTGAAGGTAAACCGAACAGCGCAGCCGTTTGTCCTTCGGGTCCGTGCCCCGGCACACCGCACAGTCACAGCCGATCACCGGAATGCCGACCGAGGTGCCGGTGCCGAGGAAGGTGAGCTGCATGGACATGGAGTGGGAGCGGGGAATCACAGCAGAGTTAGCCATGATTTGACAGTTTCACAGGACGAGATGCTGCGGAAATCCACACGTTGCAGGTTCCTGGGAATTTCAGGTCGGTGAGAACAGCCCTGCCGTTCGCCCACCGTCACAGCCATGACCCCGGGCACGCGACTGGGCAGCCGTTTCGTGTTCTGGATCAGGCTAAATTCAACGCCATTCACTTCCGCGCCCCTGTGTTGGACGGCGGCTGGCGAAAGCAGCCCCGACGACCAAGGAAACGGCTCGTTCCAGCCGCCTTGCGGCGGTGAACGCCTGCTTCTGACGCCAAACGCAAGCCGCAGTCCGTCCCGTTTCACTGGGTTATAATAATAACGTACTGGGCCTATTGTAAGAAAAAATAAAGCTCACAACAATTCATTGGTGATTATTTTCACATTGGTTAGACTCAATATGAATAGAGTCAGTCTTCAATCGCCACCTCATGAACAAAACCCTGCTACGCTTCGCCTTCGTGCTCGCTGCTGCATCGAGCCTCTCGAATTGCGCCAGCTCGTCGAGCCGCCAGCCCACTGCCAACATCATTCATGGCACGCCTTCCGGCGGTGCCATGCCCATTTACGTCATGGCTACTTACCGTGATCTCAAAGCCGGCGGTCTGGCGGCCGGATGGCTCCGTGGCTGGACGCAGGCCGAATTCGAGTTCCTTCGCTTGTACCCCGACC
>DAORHS010000083.1:0-10774 GCA_035438165.1 Prosthecobacter sp. | reverse complement strand
AACAGGCGCACTTTGGGGCTGAACTGCGACTTGCGGTCAAAGGAGCGCATGTCCCGCAGGTTTTGCTGGTCCATGACGAGCACGAGGTCGTGGTCGCGCAGATCCTCTTCGGTCACCTGCCGGGCCCGGCTGCTGAGGTCATAACCCCGGTTTTGCGCCGCGGTGCGCATGCGCTGGTCCGGCAGTTTGCCGGCATGCCAGCCGCCGGTGCCGGCCGAGCGGATGGCGATGCGTTCGTCGAGCCCTTCAGCCTCCACCAGGGCGCGCATGACGCCTTCCGCCGCGGGGGAGCGGCAGATGTTGCCCAGACAGACGAACAGAACGCGAAACGGGGCGGCCATCGGTGGAGCTAGGCCAGTGACGATCTTTTCACAAGGCGAAAGGTCTCCTGTGTGCAGGGGATGTTGGGCATCCCCCATGGAAGATTTCTTCTCCTGCGAATGACTCTTTGGTTGAGCCCTAGTTTGAGCACGCTATCTGCTAGGAAACCTCAAACCCCACGCTCATCGTCATGTCTGTTGTATCCAAAGGTCTGGAAGGAATCATCGCTGCTGAAACCCGCCTCGGCGAAGTCAAGGGAGCCGAGGGCGTGCTGTTTTACTGCGGTTACGACATCAACGAACTCGTCAAGGTCAGCTACGAGGAGGTCGTGTATCTTCTCTACTACAACAAGCTGCCGAACCGTGCCGAACTCAACGAGCTGACCACCGCCCTGCGTGCCGAGCGCGAGCTTCCGGACGGCGTGATCAATTTCCTCAAATCAGCGCCAAAATCCGCCAAGCCGATCGATGTGATGCGCACGGCTGTCTCGATGCTGGGCTGCTATGATCAAAAGCGCCACGACATCGAGGTGAGTGAAAATCTGGCCAACGCCATCCGTCTCACCTCGCAGATCGGCGTCATCGCCGCCTACTTCCACCGCGCCCGCCTGGGCCTGGAGCTGCCGCCGGTGCGCAAGGATCTCAGCGAGGCCGCCCACTTCCTCTACCTGATGAATGGCGAAGTGCCGAGCAAGGAGGCCGAGAAGACCCTCGACATCGACTACATCCTGCACGCCGAGCACGGCTTCAATGCCTCCACTTTCACCGCCCGCGTCGTTGCTTCGACGCTCAGCGACATGTACTCCGCCATCAGCGCCGCCATCGGCGCGCTCAAAGGGCCGCTGCACGGCGGTGCCAATGAAGGCGTGATCCACATGCTGCAGGAAATCGGCAGCCTCGACAAGGTGGACGCCTGGGTCGAGGACGCCCTCGCGCAGAAGAAGAAGATCATGGGCATCGGCCACCGCGTTTACAAGGTGCTCGATCCTCGTGCCCCGCATCTGCGTGAGATGGCCATCAAGCTCACTGAGCAGCTCGGCGAGGCGAAGTGGATCCAGATGTCCGAGCGCATCGCCGAAATCATGCGCGAGCGGAAGGGGCTGAACGCCAACGTCGATTTCTACAGCGCCACGGTTTATTACAGCCTCGACATCCCGACCGATCTGTTCACCCCGATCTTCGCCATCGCGCGTATGAGCGGCTGGACCGCCCACGTGCTGGAGCAGTGGAGCGAGAACCGCCTGTTCCGCCCGCTGAGCGAATACGTCGGCAGGCCCTACGGCCAGAAGGTCGTGCCGATCGACGAACGTTGATCGGACCGGACCTTGGCTGAATTTTGACGGCTGCAAAGGTGGCAAACGGCGGCGTTCGCCCGTATTCTGGATGCTTCATGCGTCTCCTTCCAACCATTGGAGCCGTCGCGGTGGTGCTTGGCACGCCGGTGATGGCGCAGCCCGGCACACGCCTCGTGTGGCAGCCGGTGGAGGAGTATTTCATCCATCGGGATGAGACCCAGCAGGTGCTCGCCGGGACGAAGCGGCTGAATTCGTTCACCGCCTACACGCACATCGGCACCGACTTCGGCTTCCACGGGCCGGCGGAGCACGAGATCGAGTGGCTCACGGATGAAATCGTCGTTCACCTCGGCCAGCAGCCCGACGGCTGGGCCGGCATGTGGCACAGTCTGGCAGGGCAGGAGCGCAATGCGAACCGCGTGATGGATTTCACCCGCGCCTATCCCGAACCGGTCGCCTCCAGGTATCAGCCGCGTGTCACGGCGGTCATGTTGGAGGCCGCCGGAACCGGCCGGATCAAGCTCGAGATCAAATCTCCCGCCGGGGAGCTGCGCTGGACGCAGATGGTCGAGCTCAATGAGCCGCAGTATCGCATGTTTGTGCATCCCGTCGCTCCGGAGGCGGTGCGTGACGGGAAGACGATCCTGTGGACGGCGGAGCCCGGCTCCGAGGTGAAGATCTCAGGCCTGTTTCTCGGCATCGAGATGCCGCAGCTTTCCTGGGATGCCCATGCCTTCCTCGCGTCGTATGCGAAGATCGCCCGCAGCTACTCCATCGGGACCGGATTCGTGCGCGACCGTGCGCACATCGAGGAGGGTGCGTTTGAATCCGTCTCCGCCACTGGCATGTATGTGCTGGCCTCCGCGGCGGCGGCGCAGGAGCCGCTCGGGGTGGTGACGCCGGATTATGCCCGCTGGGTGCTCGCACGCACGCATGAGGCGATCAAGAAGCTCAAAACCGGCCGCGGCCTGCTGCCGCATTTTGTGCACCGGCAGGAGAACTGTTACTGCATCCATCCAGGCACCGAGTACAGCACCGTGGACACCGCGATCTACGCGCAGTCCATGCTGCTCGCGGCCCTCATGCTGGACGTGCCCTCCGTGGCCGAAGATCTGGTGCTCCAGATGCAGCGCATCGAGTACGACCTGCTGCGCCTGCCGGACGGGCACCTCTCCCACGGCCTCGCCGATGACGGCATCACGCTCCTGCCGCATGGCTGGCAGGACTGGGGCGGTGAGACGGCCCTGATCATGCTCATGGAGGGCATCGCCAGTCCGGAACACCGCCCGCCGCCCATGCGCAGGCCCGGCAAGGCCTGGCAGGGCACCGGTTTCATCACCGAACTGCAAAGCCTGTTTCATCCTGACTTCGACAGCGATGCGCCCGACGCCCACGACGGCGTGCGCTGGCTCAGTGTGCGGCGCGCCATGCTCGGCGCCCAGCGTGCTTATATTCCCAAGCACTGGCCGAACTCCCAGGCCGCCCGCAATGGCATCTACGGCCTCTCCGCCGGGGAAAACCGCGCGGGAGACGGCTACTACGTCGGCGGCGTGGAGCTGCCCGGCCAGAAGCTCATCCATCCGCACTACATCCTCATGTCATCCACGCTTCACCCGAAGACCGGGGAGGTCTATGAACTGCTCGCGCGCATGGAAAAGGCCGGCTACTTCCCGCCTTGGGGCATGGTCGAGAATCTCGATGTCGATGGCCGCAGCTACCTGCCCATGGAAGGCGCGCTCAATGCCGGCTTCGAGGCGCTCAGCGCCTACCACCTTTTGGCCAGGCACCGCCAGATTCCGGACGCCATCCACGCCGCCAGCCGGAAGAGTCCGCAGATCCGCCGTGCCATGGAGCTTTTCTACCCGCGCCCCGCCGCGGAGCCCGCCGAAGTCAGCAACGTCTCCGGGCAGTAGCATCGGTTTGAAGCAAAGCCTTGCTCCCGTGCGCTTCCCCGGCTAACTCCGCCCCCATGTTTGTCGATCAAATCAAAGTCCATGCGCGCGCCGGAAAGGGCGGCGATGGCAGTGCGCACTTCCACCGCGGAAAATTTCGTCCCAAAGGCGGTCCCGATGGCGGTGACGGCGGCAATGGCGGCAATGTGATCCTGCTCGTCGATCCCAGCACCGACAGCCTGCGCAACTACGTCTTCAACCACAAGCTCCTCGCCGAGGACGGCGCCAAGGGCGGCGCCACCCAGTGCACCGGCCGCAGCGGCAAAGACGTCACCTACAAGGTCCCGCCCGGCACGCTCATCAGCCGCGTCATCCAGGAATACGACAACGAAACCCACGAACTCGTCACCCGCTTCGAGCCCGTGGCCGATCTCACTCAGACCAACGCCACCTACGTCCTCTGCAAAGGCGGCAAAGGCGGGAAGGGCAACGTCCATTTCAAATCCTCCACCCATCAGGCCCCGCGCGAGTTCACCCCTGGCACCCCCGGTGAGGAGGGCGACTTCCACTTCGAGCTCCGCAGCATCGCCGACGCCGGATTCGTCGGCGCCCCGAACGCGGGCAAGTCCACGCTGCTCTCCAAGCTCAGCGCCGCGAAACCGAAGATCGCGAACTATCCCTTCACCACGCTGCAGCCCATGGTCGGCGTCATCGAGTTCGGCCCGAACCGCCGCGGCACGCTCGCGGACATCCCCGGCCTCATCGAAGGCGCGCATGAAAACATCGGCCTCGGCCATGACTTCCTGCGCCACATCATGCGCTGCCGCGTCCTCCTCTTCGTCGTCGATACCGCCGGCACCGAAGGCCGCGATCCCGTCTCCGACCTCGAAATCGTCCGCAAAGAGGTCTCCCTCTATTCCGAGGAGCTCGCCAAGCGCCCCTGGTGCATCATCGCCAACAAGATCGACCTCCCCGAGGCCGCCGAAAACCTCGTCCACTTCAAGGAGCGCTTCAAACGCATCAAAGTCCACCCCGTCTCCGCCGAAACCGGCGAAGGCCTCGACAAGCTCCGCAAGTGGCTCGACGAGAAGATCGGGCAGGATGTGGACTGGTGAGATCTTGGGGAGGCCGAACTGTTCGCGATCTTTCCTCGTAACATTCGACCGGCTTTGCTTATGATGAGGATGGATGTCCTCCAGCCCGTCGCACCCAGTCTCGCTCACCTGCCACGCCGCGTTTCAGACCACGCGTTGGTCGGTGGTGCTGGCGGCGCAGGGGAAATCATCGGGTGAGGATGCCTTCTCGTCGCTGGAGGCGCTTTGCCGGCAGTACTGGCCGCCGTTGTATGCCTATGTCCGGCATCGTGGTCATGCGGCGCATGATGCACAGGATCTGACACAGACGTTCTTTGCCCGTCTGCTGGAGAAGGACTGGCTCACGGCGGCGGATCGTGAGAGCGGGCGGTTCCGCTCCTTCATGCTCATGGCCTTGAAGCGCTTCCTGGCGAACGAATGGGACCGCTCCCGGGCGCAGAAGCGCGGCGGCGGCGCGGACTGGATCAGTCTGGATGCCGTGGAAGCCGAGACCCTGTATGCACGGTGCGATCTCGCCACGCTGCCCGCCGACTCCTTGTATGAGAAACGCTGGGCGCTCACGCTGCTGGAGACCGTGATGCGACGTCTGCGTGAGGAGCAGGAAAACGCGGGGAGACTGGAGGAGTATGAGACGCTCAAACCCTGCCTCACCGCCGAACGCGGCACCATTCCCTACAATGAGCTGGCCCTGGCGCTGAAGATGGAACCCGCCTCGGCGAGGAGCGCCGTGCATCGCCTGCGGAAGCGGTTCCGCGAGATTTTTCGCGAGGAAGTCGCGGGTACGGTGGCGCATCCGGGCGATGTGGAGGATGAGATGTGGGCGGTCGTCGCCGCACTGGGCCGGGAGTGACGTGTTTCACCTTTTTCGCCACATGTTGCCGCCGATTCTTATTTCAAGGGCATGAGCCACGAATCTTCTCCTCTATGCCCGCGCTGCGGTGCTTCGCTGGATGCCACCAGTGTCGATGGCCTCTGTGCCCGCTGCCTGGGAGCATTGAACTTTGCCACGGACACCGTGCTGCCGGGCGAGACTCCTCGGGAGCAGGCACCTCCGCTCACTCCGGAAGAGCTCGCACCGCACTTCCCGCAGCTGGAAATCCTCGAATGCCTCGGTCGTGGCGGCATGGGCGTGGTTTACAAAGCGCGGCAGAAGTCGCTCAACCGCCTCGTCGCGCTCAAACTCCTCGCGCCGGAACGTGCGGATGATCCGCAGTTCGCGGCACGCTTTGAAAAGGAGGCGCAGGCGCTCGCGGCGCTGAATCACCCTCACATCGTCAGCGTGCATGACTTTGGAAAGGCGGGCGGGTTTTACTTCCTGCTGATGGAGTTCGTGGATGGCGTGAATCTCCGCCAACTGCTGCAAGCGAAGCGCCTCACGCCGAAGGAAGCGCTGAGCATTGTGCCACCGGTGTGTGACGCGCTGCAATGCGCGCACGACCACGGCATCGTGCATCGCGACATCAAGCCGGAGAACCTGCTCATCGACAAAGAGGGTGTGGTGAAGATCGCCGACTTCGGCATCGCGAAGATCGTAGTCCGCGAGTCCTCTCGCGGCTCTGGAGAAGGCGCGCCGCGAGAGGACTCGCGGACAACTCCACACGGCACGCCCGACTACGCCGCTCCCGAGCAGCAAAACGGCACCGCTGACCACCGTGCGGACATCTACAGCCTCGGCGTCGTGCTTTACGAAATGCTCACCGGCGAGCGTCCCACGGAAACCATCACGCCACCGTCAAGGCGCGTGCAGGTGGACATCTGCATTGATGAGATCGTGCTAAGGGCATTGGAAAAGACACCCGAGCTGCGTTTCCAGACCGCTGCGGACTTTCGGACACGAGTGGAGTATGTGAATGGCGGAAAAGCTGCCGCGCAAACGGCTGCCCCAAGTTCCATGCCCGGGATCCGATTCAGACTTGTCGAAACGCGCGACGGTCGTCGTGTCATCGTCTGGTGGAGCGTATTGGCCGCGACCTTGGCCGTCTTTGCCATCGCCCTCATGGTTGGAGCAGCCTTGTCATTGGTCGCTCAAGGCGCACCGCCTCCTCTAATCATCGTCGCCTTGGCCGGGATCGCCGCCTTCCTGACAGTGATCTCTTCCGTGCGCATCAGCTTCAAGTCTGACGCGTCGCCTCATGCAGAACCCGATCACACCAGCGGCCCGCCGCGCTTTTCTCGCGCGGCCATCGTGGGTGCGTGCTGGTTGCCAGTTGCCATTCTCTCTTTCGTGGCGGTGGCCTTGGCCAGTTATCAGGTCCGGGACGGCACCTCTGCCGGGCCTGAATGGTGGCAACTGGCCATCCTGATCCCCGCCATCATCCTGGGTGTCGCCGCCCCCTTCGGCACGACGATTCTCGGCTGGGTGGCCGTGTCGCAGATACGGCGCTCGGCAGGGCGGATCCATGGCCTGTACTTGGCGTTGTTCGACGGTTTGCTATTTCCGCTGATGACTCTGAGCGCCGTCATTGCCACTGGGCTGGCCGCGCTGGCCGGGTGGTTTGAAGCTCAGTATTTGAACCCCGCCGATCTCCACATTCATCCTCGGATCGCCCAATGGCTCGATTCCCACCCTGAAATCGGCGTCTTGCTGAACGTGCTCTTTGTGCTCGCGGTGAATATTCTCATCGTCCGTGCTGTGCTGCGCGCCGTGCGAAGGGAGTTGGTATCAGCGCCGCCGGAGAGCAGCGCGACGGGCAATGAAATCAAGGCTGCCTCCATCGCGATCATTTTCGCGTTGATCGCCACGGCCCTGGGCGCGCTGGCCGCGATCCGCAACGGAAGCGCGTGGCCTGCGATGGCTCTTTCACTGCTGTTCGCCGGCATGTCGATCATCATGGCGCTGCCAGCGCGCCGATTGGCTGTGGGGAAATGCGCGCTGATCATCGCCGCTCTCGGCACGCTCATCTGGCCGCTCCTTACGACTGCGATTTCGCACTGGCGATTACTTCCCTCTGTTTCCGAGCAGTCTCCCTCATACAATCCAGCACCGGAGACACCGATCCGTTACACATTGTTGCAGGCAAAAGCGCCGCAGACCTTCGGCCCGGTGATCGAGCGGGTCATCACTCATCCGGCGGATGGCACGAAAAACTACTTCATGGATCTCGATTCTGGCGACTTTGTCGCGGCCCCCGATGACATGTTCTACCTGCTAAGCAATCGCTTTGATGAGGTCACGAAACTTGGCCGGACGGATGAACCCATCAAGAACTGGGCGCAGACGAGCGGAGCCGACTTGGCGCTCGCCTTCACTTCTCCCGACGTGACTTTGGCCTTGTATGGAGGCGTGATTGTCTTTCCCACGCTTTCATTCGAAGCAGCGGACGCCAGCGAAGTGCTGCGGATGGCAGACGATGCCTCGCAACAGAAGAAAAGGGACGGCGAGGCCATGCCTCCCCTGACGATGTTTCATCGCCATGAATTGAATCTTGAGGGTGCCTTCGTGTTTCACACCCGCGAAGGCGGCGTCGGTCTTTTGCAAATCGTCAGCTCCACGGAGAATCCGCGCAGGGTGAAGATTCGGTACAAGCTGGTGAATCGCGGAGTCGAGAACACCTCGCCCGGTGAAGCGAAAAATGGCAGCTCTCATTCCGGCGCGTTGAAGCTCCTGGATGGGACGATTGATGGCACCTATGTAAGAACCGGCTTGCCAGTCAAGGCGATGAAATGGCCCACGCCGCCGTCATGGGGTGAAGCAAAGGACGGGTTGCAAGTCGGCATCCGTGTCAATGGCGATGCTCGCATCGGCGGAGAGGTGAAGGTGGAATTGTGGGTGTGCAATTCCGGCGCCCGGGATGTCAGGTTTCGGCAATGCGGCAGGACCGACGTGGGCCTGCAGGTCGTGGCGAAGGACGGCAGCGGGAAAGACCACGAAGCGGAAATCACGAGCATGGAAGCTCATCCTGTGTTCCAGCGCATCCAACTCCCTCCGGCGCACCTCTTGAAAGTGAAGGAATTCATCCTCCGATTCGACGTCGCGTCAAAGACCTCGCCGCAAGCTCAAACGGCAGGGTTCCATCTCCCTCCGGGAGACTACAAACTGTGCGCGCGATGGAGCGACCCACATCCACTGGCAGCGAACGAAAGAGCGAATGAAAGCGACTGGTCTGGCGAACTCGCGAGCGGCGAGGTGAAGGTGACGCTCGCAGCCGGCCTGGAGGAGGCCCGATGAAGCGCCGCCGGAATCATCTGCTTAAACCCATGAAAGGACATTCACCATCAATCAGCCCCATGAACTCTGCCCAATACCTGATACTGCTCTCACTCCTCTCGCTGGCAGGCACCTCCCCACTACCCGCCGCCACCTCCGAGCTGTGGGGCAAGGCAGGCGAACGTTGGTCGCCTGCTTCGCCCCTGCCGGATTTCTCCTTTGCGGGTTATCGCATGGGAACGGCGGAGCCCGTGGTGCCCGAGGCGCGTGTCAGCGTGAAGGAGTTCGGCGCCACGGGTGATGGAACGACCGACGACACCGAGGCGATCCTCAAGGCCATTACCGCAGCGCCGGGAAAGGTGATCTTCTTTCCTGCGGGCAAGTATGTGATCACGAAGTTTCTCCCGATCACCCTGTCCGGCACCGTGCTGCAAGGCGCGGGCACGGCGCTCACCACGCTGCTCATGCCGGTGCCGATGAACACCATCATCCCGCGCGTTTACAACAACCCGACGAGCAGTCTCGCCACCACGCTCTACTCATGGAGCGGCGGCATGATCTCACTGGCCGGCAAGGGCTACGCCGGTGAGACACTCAGCACCGTCGCAGCGGCGGCGAAACGCGGAGACATCACGCTGACCGTGGCGGACACCAGCAAGATTGAGGCTGGCAGCAGGATCGTGCTCGAACTGACCGACAACTCCGCGCGAACCCTGGTCGCGCACGTTTATCGAGGAGACTCGGGCGACCTCTCGAAGCTGAAAGAAACCTACGCGCTCACGCAGGTGCTCACCGTCGTGAAGATCGACGGCCAGACCCTCACGCTGGACCGCCCGCTGCGTGCGGATGTGAGCACCGAATGGACGCCAGTGCTCAAGCGCTACGCGCCCACGCTGGAGAACTGCGGCGTCGAGCACCTCACCATCGAGTTTCCGGCCACTCCTTATCGCGGGCACTGGACGGAGGAGGGATTCAACCCGGTCGAGATCAAAGGCGCGGCCGACTGCTGGATACGCGGCCTCAAGATCGTGAATCCCGACAGCGGCCCCTTCGTCATCGGTTCGGTGTTCTGCACCCTGGATGGCATCGAATTCACCTCGACTCGCAAGCCCGCCGTGGACGACATCCAAGGACATCATGGCATCTCTTTGATGGGCGTGGATTGTCTGTGCCGCAATTTCACCATCGGCATGAAATTCTTCCACGATCTCACCGTCTCGCAGGGCAGCACGGGCAACGTGTTCAGCAATGGCAGGGCCACCGACCTCGCCATCGACAACCATCGCCACGGCCCGTATGAGAATCTCTTCACCCAGCTCGACGCCGGTCTTGGCACGCGACTGTGGATCAGCGGTGGCAGCAGCGGCCAAGGGAAGCATGCGGCCGCAGGCGCGGTGTTTTGGAACATCAAAACTAAAAAAGACCTCGCCATGCCCTCGGCCGATTTTGCCCCGGATGGCGGGCTCGTGCTGGCCGGCCTGAAACTGCGCGCGCGTAAGAGCGAAGTAGGCAAACACCAGGTTGAAAACATCAGCCCCGGCAGCCTGGAGCCGCCCGATCTGCATGAAGCCCAGCGCACCAAACGCCTCGGACCCGCCTCGCAGGTCGCTGGCACCGCCGACAAAACACACACCTGGACCAACACCACCGGGCGCAGCATCCAGGCCCAGTTTGTGCGCGTGGAAGGCGCCAACGTGCTGCTGCGTATGGATGGCAAGGACATCCCCGTGCCGCTCAGCTCCCTCTCAGCCGCCAGCCTTCAGCAGGCGCAGTCCTTGGAGCAGGAGCGAACGCGTCCATGAAACACCGGAGCACGAGTCTCACCACCATCGCCATGACCACCTCAACCAAAACCTTGATAGCCGTCGCCGCCGTTGCTGTCATCGGCATTCCATTCATGCTCCAGCGTCCACCTGCTCCCCTGCCCAGGAAGCAAACGGCCCAGGTGAAGGCGCAGCCAGCCAGCAGCCAGGCAAAGGATGAAGTTGCAGAGACTGGCGAAGACAGACGGCATTACCGGCCTGCG
>DAORHS010000082.1:0-10774 GCA_035438165.1 Prosthecobacter sp. | reverse complement strand
GTGAACGGCACTTGTGGGGACCAGGCGCCCCGCCTTGCAACGCCCTGTGGCACCGCCCAAACGCGTTGCAATCGCCCTCGTTTGAGCCATTCATGAAAGCCCCCATGACCCCCAAGATCGACCCCGCCCTGCATCGCGACAAAAAACCGGACTGGATCCGTGTGACTCTGCCGCGCGACCCGAAGTTTTGGAGCACAAAGGGGCTGATCACGGACCTGAAGCTGCACACGGTGTGCGAGGAGGCGCAATGCCCGAACCGCTGGGAGTGCTGGAGCCAGGGCTCGGCGACGTTCATGATTGCCGGGGACCGCTGCACGCGGGCCTGCGGCTTCTGTGCCGTGAAAACGGCCAAGCCCTTCGCTTTGGAGGCGGACGAGCCGCAACGCGTGGCCGAGGCGACGAAGCGCATGGGCTTGAACCACATCGTGATCACCGCCGTGGCGCGTGACGATGTGAAGGACGGCGGCGCCGAGCATTTTGCGCGCACGATCGAAGCCGTGCGCGAGGCGGTGCCAACGATCACGATCGAGATCCTGGTGCCCGATTTCAACGGCAAGGATGACGCGCTGGAAGTGGTGATGAAAGCGCGGCCGCACATCTTCAATCACAACCTCGAAACCGTGGAGCGTCTGACGCCGCTGGTGCGCAGCCGGGCGATGTATCACCGCAGCCTGCACGTGCTGAAGCGTGCCAAGGCGATGGCGGAGGAGCTCGGCACGAAGTGCGCGACGAAGAGCGGCCTCATGCTCGGCCTGGGCGAGACGGAGACGGAACTGTTTCAGGCGATGGACGATCTGCGCGAGCATGATGTGACCGTTCTGACCCTGGGCCAGTATCTGCGCCCGTCGCCGCAGCATCTGCCGGTGATCGAGTACGTCCATCCGGACACGTTCGAGAACTACAAGCAGATTGCCTTGAAGAAAGGCTTCCGCCATGTGGCGAGTGCGCCGCTGGTGCGCAGCTCGTATCACGCGTCCGATTTCAAGCCGGAGCTGGACTTGGATTGATCTGAAAGCGGGTTGCACAGCGGGCTTTGCCGCTTTTTTTGCACACCGCCTGAGTCAGCCGACAAAACTCCTCCGCCGTGCGTGTATTGAAAGACGCGCCTGCGGTGAAGTTTGCGGGAATGCCTCAGACTCTCCCAACCACCCGCCATGCCCATCCGTCCTCCCGCTGAAGCCTTCGAGAAAGTTCCGACCATCATTTTTCCTGATTCCGCGAAGGCGGCCCAGACCCTGGCAAGGGAGGTGAAGCAACTGATCGAGGAGAAGAACAAGGCCGGAAAGCCGGCGGTGCTGGGCATGGCCACGGGATCGACTCCGGTGCCGTTTTACCGCGAGCTGATCCGTCTGCACAAGGAGGAGGGGCTGAGCTTCAAGAACGTCATCACCTTCAACCTCGACGAGTACTACGGCCTGAGCGCCGATCATCCGGAGAGCTATGCGAAGTTCATGGCGGAGCAGTTGTTTGATCACATCGACATCCCGAAGGCGAACATCAACCTTCCCAGCGGCACGGTGCCGGGGGATCAGGTGTTCAATCACTGCCGCCAGTATGAGGAGAAGATCCACAGCATGGGCGGGATCGATTTGCAGATCCTCGGCATCGGCCGGACGGGCCACATCGGCTTCAACGAACCGGGATCGAGCCGCGACTCGCAGACGCGCCGCATCACGCTGGACCGCGTGACGCGTCAGGACGCGGCGAGCGACTTCCGCGGTGAGCAGAACGTGCCGCATTTCGCGATCACGATGGGGGTAGGCTCCATCCTGCGGGCGAAGAAGCTCGTGCTGATGGCCTGGGGTGAGAACAAGGCCGTGATGGTGGCCAAAGCCGTCGAAGGGCCGATGACGGAGGCGATTTCGGCGTCCTTCCTTCAAGATCATCCAGATGCGCGGTTCTTCATCGACAGCGGTGCCTCACGCGAACTCACGCGGATCAAGCTGCCTTGGCTCGTGGGCCCCGCCTCATGGACGCCGCGTGAGACGCGCCGTGCGATGGTGTGGCAGGCGTTCAAGATTCAGCGGCCGATTTTGAAGCTCATTGATGAGCACTACAATGAGAACGGCCTGTCCGATCTGCTTTCCGAGCAGGGCCCCGCCTACCAGCTCAACATCCGCATCTTCAACCAGCTCCAGCACACGATCACCGGCTGGCCGGGCGGCAAGCCGGACGAGGATGACACCTATCGCCCCGAGCGGGCGCGGCCGTATCCGAAGCGCTGCCTGGTGTTCAGCCCTGAGCCGCAGGATGCCATCACCGGCATGGGTGGAACGATCGACCGTCTCGTCGAGCAGGGGCATGATGTGCGCCTGATCGCGCTGACTTCCGGCAGTTTGCGCGTGCCGGACAGCGAGGCGGACAAATTTGCCGAAACGCTGCTCGAGCTGGCCTCCAACGCGGCCAAGCCGGATGCCTGGGGACCCCAGGTGGCCTATGCGCGTGAGGCGCTGGCCTTGCTGGAGGAAAAAGGGGAGTTTGGCGAGGACCCGCCGATGATCAGGCAGTTGAAGGGCCTCATTCTGCGCGGCGAACTGCGTGACGCGGCGCACACGGTGGGTCTGGCAAATGATCGCGTTACCTTCATGGATCTGCCGTTTTATGAGCACGGCCGCTATCGCCGCTTCGTGAGCACGCAGGAGGACACCCTGGCGCTCATGCGTCTGCTGCAGGACCACAAGCCGCATCAAATCTACGTCACGGGGGATGCCGCCGATCCTTCGAGTGTTGCTGGCATCTGCTTCCGCCTTCTGGTGGCGGCATTGCAGGCCTGTGCCGGGGAGGAGTTCGCCGGCTCCTGCAGTGTGTGGCTCTATCGCGGCAAGGAGCGCCCGCTGGAGTCGCACGAGATCGACATGGCGATTCCGATGAGTCCGTTGCAAATCGAGCGCAAGGCGAATGCCATCTCACGCTACGGAGCCCTGTCTTCCTTGGAGAAAGAAGCGCCGGAGACGAATCGCGAAAACGCACGTCTGTACGATGCGCTGGGCCTGGCCGAGTACGAGGCGATCGAGACCTTTCAGCGCTGGCGCAGGGCGTGACACCCCTGATTCAGCCTTCGGCGGCCAGCTTGGCGTCACGATACGTGCATTTGCCGAGGCGGCGCAGCTCGTCGCAGTGCGCCTCGATGCGCATGCTCTTCATGCTGGGCTGAAATCCGAGACGGCGGGTGATGCAGTCATGCAGCAGGGCGGTGTGATCGTCTTCAAACTCCACCACGCGGTCGCAGTCGAGGCAGATCAGATGGTTGTGCTGGGGCTTGTCGAGGAAGTTCGGATCGTAGTAGGTCTGATCGCGGCCCAGATCGACCTCGCGCAGCAGCCCGCACTCCACCAGCAGTGTCAGGGTGCGATAGACCGTGGCCCGGGAGACCGTGCTGTCGAGCCTGCGGGCTTTCTCCAGCAGTTCTTCGGCTTTGAAATGATCATCGGTGGCAAAGGCTGCCTCCACGATGACATCCCGTTGCTTGGTGCGGCGCAGCCCCTGGCTGGCCAGATGTGCGTCCAAGCGTTGAGTGATGCGTTCGTCCATGTGCCAGCGAGGTTGCCACGGCTTCCGCGTGGTGCAAGGCGGCGCTTTGCTCAGATATGGAATACAGGCACCCAGTTTTAGGGCGATGGCGTGAAAAAAGGACTTGAAACCATGGGCCGACGTTTTCGTAAAGAACTGATTAACAATGATTCAGATGGGTGTTCGAGAGTGGTTTGACGCGTTGGAGTTCGAGGCAGGCGACAAACAGAAAGGCCAGCTTATTCAAATTATTTTATAATAATTATGGATTTTATTGTTAATATTGATAAAATTCCTGCCACTGCCTGATTCCAAGCATGCCTTTACCATTTTCATTTTCTACACAGCGCCAAGCTTCTGAGGCCGAAAAGCCCTCAGGAGGGGTCGAGACGGCTGTCTCTGAAAGGGTGATGAACCTAGCACCCGGGCATGTGATCACCGAGCCTTTGCTGGGAACCCCTGGAAACACCTTCTCCCCGCCGGTTCTGGAGGTCTCATCGAGGTCGTCCGTGGACCCTCCCCTCGTGATGTCCCCCAGTCCGCCGCCTGCTGCCTCGCCCAATTTGCGCCTCACTGGCGGCAGGGACTCAGCCGCCGTTGATGCGATGATGGCGACACAGTTTGTGCCCAAACCGACGCCCACCTCGCCTCAGATGGGAACTTCTGCCGTTCAAGACTGGTCGGCCCAAATCGATCAACTGCGCAACGACATCTTTGGTATCGCCATGAGCGTCAGCGCCTTGAGCGATCGGATGGACCGCCTGGAGCAAAGGGTTCCGCAGGCCGGACAGTCGGTCCAGGCCGGTCTCGCTGTCCTGCGGGGTGAAATTGAGACCTGGTTGGAAAACCATCTCAATTCAGCCGTCGAGCACTGCATGCATCAAATCATCATCAGCCGGACGAATGCTCCAGCCAACTGATCTCTCCATCCAACCACACTCCCTCTACATGCTATGAACTCCCTGCGATTGCGCATCCTGTTCCCGCTCTGGCTTTTCGGCTTCCTGCCGGCCATGGGCGCCACCCGCATGATGGGCCAGCCTCTGGACTGGTTCTTTGGTATCACCGGTGTTCTGCTTGGGGGTGGCGTTTTCCTGGCGGCCTACCTGATCTCCGGCTGGCTGCTCAAGCCGACCACGGCGGTGATGAAAGGCACCACGGCGGTTCTGCGCGGGGTGCCACCCGACGCCCATTCCGCCGAGTGGCTGCCGTCTGATTTCTGGAAGCTGCGCTGCGACATCAACATGATCTTTGCCAAGCAGCGCCAGGCACTCAACTCCGCTGAACAACACGCCTGCCAGACCGCCCAGCGCCTGCTCAACGCCGAGCGTCTGCTGCGCGAAGCCTTCACCGCGCTCCAGGGGCTCTTCGCCGCCAGTGACGAGGGTGTTCTGGTGGTCGATGCCCAGGGGGCCATCATCGCCTCGAATTCGAAGCTGGACGACTTTCTCGGGAGTGCGGTCGAAGAGGTCGCGGGCCGCGATGCCACACGCGTTCTCAGTGCCCTGATGGAGCGCTTTCAGGAAAAGGCCGTCATTTCCGCCTGGGTCGAAAAGACCGCCTCCAGTCTCGAGGCGCAGGACGAAATGCCTCCGCTCGTCACGAACGACGGCCGCGTCTTCTCCCTGCGCTCCAGCCCGATGCGCACGGATGCCGGCGAAGTGATCGGGCGCATCTGGATCGTCAAAGACCGCTCCGAACTGCGCGTGCTGGAAACCCAGCTTCGTGAATCGCAGAAGATGGGCACCATCGGCCAGCTCGCCGGCGGCATCGCCCACGACTTCAACAATCTTCTCACCACCATCCGCGGCAATCTCACGCTCGCCGAACTCACCCCCGCCTCCAATCAGGTCGGCGTGCGTGACAAACTGCAAAACGCCAACCACGCCACCACGCGTGCCGCCGAACTCGTCAAGTCGCTCCTCGGCTACTCCCGCCGCAGCACCGGCACCTCGATCCGCAAGACGACCAATCTCAAGCGCCTGCTCGCGGACGTACAAAACCTCCTCAAGCACAGCGTGGATCCGCGCATCACCGTTCAGATGCGCGGCGGCATGGACGCCTCCTACATCAATGCGGATGCCACGCAGATCGAGCAGGTCATGCTCAATCTCTGCCTCAATGCCCGCGATGCCCTGCCTGCGGACAAGGGCGTGATCGAAATCGCCGTCGAAAACGTCACCCATCGCCATCCGTCCGACGCCGGCGGTTCGGACTCCAAGGATTTTGTGATGCTCGTCGTCCGGGACAACGGCCACGGAATTTCCGAGGAGCACAGGCATCGCGTCTTCGAGGCCTTCTTCACCACCAAGACAGGCAGCATGGGCACCGGCCTCGGCCTTTCCACCGCCCAGGACATCGTGCGCGAGCACGGCGGATGGATCGAGTTCGACAGTGAAGTCGGCCGCGGCAGTGAGTTCCGTGTGTTCATTCCCCGCGTGCACAATCCCGACCAGGTGGAGGACGAAGGTCCGGTTGACAACGGTCCGGCGATCAACGCCCCCGCCGGCGGCCAGACCACCATTCTCGTGGTCGATGACGAAGCCCCCGTGCGCTCCATCGCCATGAACATGCTAGGCTTCCTCGGCTACCGAGTTCTTGAAGCCGGAGACGGCCAGCAGGCGCTCGACATTCTCCTGCGCAGCAATGAAAAAGTCGATGCTGTCCTGCTCGACATCTACATGCCCAAGCTCTCCGGTCGCGACACCTTCAAGGAACTGCGTGCCGTGGGCAACGATGTGCCCGTCGTGGTCTGCAGCGGCTTTGTCATCGACCCCGACGAGTTCATGATCCTCAGCCAAGGCCGGACACCGCCCGTGGACATCATGCTCAAGCCCTATTCGCTGGACGGCCTCAGCAAGGCCCTTGCCAAAGCCGTGCAGAAGCCGGAAAACCAAGACAGCGCCTTCGATCTCACCGCCAGCCGCTCACAACCGCCGGCAGCGATGCTCACGGCCTGATTTGCCAGCCTCGAATCAAGAAAGATGTGACACGCGCCCGGCTGGGCGGGTTGACCATCTTTCCCCTTTTCGATTGCCGCAAAGGCGGTAGAATCGCCGCCCCCATGATCAAAGTCGGCCTCGTCTCCCTCGGTTGCGCGAAAAACCTCATCGACTCGGAAATCATGATCGGCCACCTCCAGCAGGCGGGCATGGTCATGACGCCCGAGCCGGACCTGGCTGACGTGCTCATCGTGAACACCTGTTCCTTCATCGACATGGCCAAAAAGGAAAGCGTGGGTGCCGTGCATGATGCCGTGGACGGCCGTGCGGGCTCGAAAAAACGTGCGCGGCAGAAGATCATCGTCGCCGGCTGCCTCTCGCAGCGTTTTTCCCAGGAACTGCCGGGCCTGATGCCCGAAGTGGATGCCTTCATCGGCCTCGACCAGATCACGCAAGTCGCCCCGATCATCCAGAAGCTCGTCGGCACCCAGGAGCACGAGCAGGAAAACCTCGTCACCCGCCAGCCTCAGTACATCCCCGACTACGACACACCGCGCTTCCGCCTCACGCCGAAGCACATGGCCTACATCAAGATCGCCGAAGGCTGCAACCATCCCTGCTCCTTCTGCATCATCCCGCGCATCCGCGGCCGCCATCGCAGCCGCACGCAGGAGAGCATCATCAAGGAGGCCAAGCAGCTCGTCGCCGCCGGCGTGAAGGAGATCAATCTCATCTCCCAGGACACCACCTACTTCGGCATGGACAAGTGGGAGGGCGAGCGCCCGAAACCGCGCAGCGGCGTCGATTCCAGCAAGGGGGAGTCCCTCTCCACGCTTATTCGCGAACTCAACAAGATCAAAGGCGACTTCTGGATCCGCCTGCTCTACACGCACCCCGCGCATTGGAGCGACGATCTCATCCAGGCCATCGCCGAGAGTCCCAAAGTCGCCCGCTACATCGACATGCCGTTGCAGCACATCAGCGACAACATGCTCGGCCTCATGAAGCGCGAGACCGACGGCGCCTACATCCGCGATCTCATCAAGCGCATCCGCGCCGGCATCCCCGGCATCGCCATCCGCACCACCTTCATCGTCGGCTTCCCCGGCGAGACCGAGGCCGACTTCAATGAACTTCTTCAGTTCATCGAAGACACCAAGTTCGAACGCGCCGGTGTGTTCAACTATTCCCGTGAGGAGGACACCCGTGCCGCCAAGATGGAGGATCAGATCCATCATATGACCCGCAAAGCCCGTTGGAACGAGGCCATGCGCGCCATCCAGCGTGGTATCGAAGGTTTCAACACCACCCAGGTCGGCCGTAAGATGCGCGTCCTCGTCGAGGAGCCAGGCGTCGCCCGCAGCGAGATGGACGCCCCCGACATCGACACCTCTGTCTTCGTGAACAAGAAGCTTCCCGTCGGCAGCTTCGCCGACATCACCGTCAAAGAATGGCGCGGCTACGATCTCGTCGCGGCGTGAGGCCACAGCGACTTCTGTCTTCCGTTGCTCCCGCTCCTTGGGGAACGTGAGACGGGCAGCCTTGCCTGTGTTTTCCAAGCCACAGGCTGGCAGCAGGTGTCACCTGACGGGGACCGAAGTTCCATGCTCCTTTGGGGCGCAGGATAAGAGGGGTTCCTGCCAAGGGAAGCCATGCCGGGGGCGGTGGCCGGGGCGTTTGAAGGATCATGCGCCGTGCTGCTTCCATTCTCAGCGTCCGATCTGCGGCTGCGGGAATGCTGCTGGCCGCGTGCGGCGTGGCGCCGGCGGCGGTGACGGTGTTTTTTGACGGGTCGCAGAGCTACACGCTGGTGTCGTCCGCGACGAATGCGGACACGATCGAGAGCGAGGGCTACCTGTTCACCTACACGATGGACAAGCTGTTCACCGGCGGGGTGGGAATGACGGAGCCGATCGGCCGCACGTCACAGGTGTCCTGGCCGACGGGCCTGCATGCGCAGGCCATCACGACGGGGCCGAGCATCGGGGCAGGGGCGAACCTGACGGTGAGCCGGGTGGACGGGCAGGTCTTTGACATCAATGCGATCACCTTCCAACTGTGGGCGAACACGGCAGGGGCGGGCGGCACGCTGGAGATCATGCCGTTGCTCGACGGGGAGGACTTGTACAATGACCCGGTGATGTTCGGGGCGACGGGCTACTACTCGCAGTCCTTCAGCTATGCAGACGGGGGCGGGTACCAGTCCAGCACGTCTGCGCTGAAGGGGGCGGACGCGTATAAGTTGCACCTCTATGTGGACTGGGCGCTGAGATCGCTGACGGTGGACGGGCCGGAGTATGTGCCGCCGCCAGCCGTGCCGGAACCGATGCGCGGACTGCTGCTGATGATGGGAATGACGGCGGTGGTGCTGCGTCGCAGACGCCGCGAGGCGTGAGGGCGATGCCTTGACGTACGAAGCACATCTTGACCACGCCTTGACTGCCCACTACGTCCAGCCATGGCACTGAAGGCAATCATTTACCGGGCATGCGTTTCGTTTTCCGATCTGGACCAGAATGTGTACCGCGATCACACACTGACGCTGGCGCGGCATCCGTCGGAGACGGAGGAGCGGATGATGCTGCGGCTGCTGGCCTTTGTGCTGAACGCGCCGGAGAACAACGACCTGGGGACGCTGGAGTTTGGCAAGGACATGTGGGAGGCGGATGAGCCGGCGCTGAGCCAGCATGATCTGACGGGGCTGCTGCTGCACTGGATCGAACTGGGCCAGCCGGACGAGAAGCGGCTGGTGCGCGTGTGCGGGCGGTCGAAGCGGGTGACGGTTTACAGCTACGGCAGCGCGGTGCCGGCGTGGTGGATGGGACTGGCGGGGAAGTTTGCGCGGGTGAACAACCTGACGGTGTGGCAGATCCCGGTGGCGCAGAGCCAGGCGCTGGGGGCGCTGGCGCAACGGTCGATGGATCTGAACGTCACGCTGCAGGACGACGTGCTGTTTGTGGGAGAAGGGGAGCGCAGCGTGGAGATCACGCCGGTGCGGCTGTTTGGCGGGGAGTGAAGACCGGTGGAACACACGGAAGGCAGGAGAATGGATCCATGCGGAAGGGTAATAGCGGTTGCAAATGGATATCCTTTTCTGCTTAATGTCCGCATGTCAGCAGTCGTCTCCAATCCCCCGAGCATCGCCATCTGGGAACGGGCCATTCAGCCTGCGCGTAAAACGCTGGACGTGAATGCGGCGCGTGGACTGATGGGGATCAAGCTGAGCAAGCGCGATCTGGATCGTGCGGATGCGCTGGCCGCGCGTGCGGCGCAAGGACGTTTGACGAAAGCAGAGAAAGAGGAGCTGGAGAGCTATCGCAGCGTGGGCACGGCGCTGGAGTTTTTAAAGTCGAAGGCGCGCCGCAGCCTGGCCGCAGCGGCCTGAAGTCACGTCATGAGTCCGCGCCTGCGCAGCCAGATTCGGCAACGGGCGGGCAGCCGTTGCGAGTACTGCCGCTTTCCCGAAGCAGTGGCTGAGCTTCGCTTTCAGGTGGATCACGTGGTGGCGGAAAAGCACGGTGGCACGACGTCGCTGGAGAATCTTTCGTGGGCCTGTTTCCGCTGCAATTCACACAAGGGACCAAACCTCGCGGGGCTGGATGAACGCACAGGGAGCGTGGTGCGGCTGTTCCACCCCCGGCAGGATGTGTGGGAGGAGCACTTCCGCTGGTCAGGCCCCAAGGTGCTGGGCAAGACCGCGATTGGCCGTGCGACAGTGGCGGTGCTCCGCATGAACCGGCTGGATGTGGTGCTGCTGCGCCGCTCGTTGAAAGCGGAGGGGATTCGCTTCTGAAGGCGTTTGAAGATTGACGCCCTATCTGCGGGCCCGCTAGAACGGAGGGGATGCAATCACGGGCGCTTTTTTATGCGGGTCTCGTCGGGATGGTTGGGCTGGCGGCGTGTTCGCCGATCCGGACGGAGACGATGTCGGCACATGCCGCGCGGCGCTGCCTGAACAACACGGTGGATTTCGGTCATGATGGCGGCGCGGTGCGGCCGGAGGCGCTGCGGGCGATGGGCGTGGAGCTCATGATTCATCGGGCGACGGCGGGCGGCCGGGTGGACGTGGATTATGCGCGGCGGGAGCGTGCGGCACGGGCTGCGGGGCTGAAGTGGGGTGCGTATCATTACCTGAAGCGGCGCATGAGCCTGGAGGGGCAGCTCGGGCAGTTCATGAACGCCGTGGCGGCGGCGGCGCGGCGCAACGGGACGACGGCGTATCCGCTGATGCTGGTGCTGGACAACGAGGGCGCGGACCGCGTGTCGTGGAGCGAACTGGCGCGAGCGGCGCGGATGGTGCAGATGCGCACAGGGGCGTGGCC
>DAORHS010000081.1:0-10820 GCA_035438165.1 Prosthecobacter sp. | reverse complement strand
TGCGCTATCACATCAGCGGAAACTTGATGAGCCTCGGTGCCATCGACTTCGGCCTCATCATTGATGGTGCGGTCGTCATGGTTGAAAACATCGTGCGTCATCTCGGCGAGCGTCAGCACGCGCTTGGTCGCACCCTTACCGTCCGCGAGCGCACGGATGAAGTGCTCAAGTCCGCCAAGGAAGTCGCCAACCCCATGTTCTTTGGCGTGCTCATCATCACCGTCGTCTATGTGCCCATCCTCGCGCTGCAAGGCATTGAAGGGAAGATGTTCAAGCCCATGGCCCTCGTCGTCATGCTCGCTCTCGGCGGTTCGCTCGTGCTCGCCGTCACCTTGATGCCTGTGCTGTGCTCCTACCTTCTCGGTGGGAAGATTCAGGAAAAAGACAACTGGCTCGTCACCCTCACCAAGCGCCTCTACACGCCGCTCTTGCAGTTCGGCCTGCGTTTCAAGCCGCTCATCGTGCTGCCCATGCTCGTGCTCTTTGGCTCATCGCTCTGGGTCTTCTCACGCCTCGGCTCCGAGTTCATCCCGCAGCTCGACGAGGGCGACTTCGCCTTCCAGCTCATCCGCAGCAGCAGCGCCGGTTTGTCCTCCTCGCTCGATTTGCAGAAGCAAAGCGAGGCCGTCATCCGCCGCGACTTCCCCGAGGTGAAGGAAATCTTCTCCCGCATCGGCACCGCCGAGATCGCCACCGATCCCATGAACCCCAACGTGGCTGACACCTACCTTATGCTCACACCGCGTGACCAGTGGCGCAAAGAAGACGGCAAACCCATCAGCAAAGAACACCTCGGCGAGATCATGCGAAAGGCGCTGCTCGATCAAGTCCCCGGCCAGAACATCCTCGTCACGCAGCCCATCCAGATGCGCTTCAACGAGATCATGGCCGGAGCACGCGCCGACCTCGTCTGCAAAATCTTTGGCGACAGCTACGACGAACTCGAACGCCTCGCCGGAGAAGTCCGCACCGCGATCACCGCCATCCCCGGCGGCGGCGAGACTGAGTTCGACAGCATCGGCAAGAACCCCATGATCGAAATTCAGCCCGACCGCGAATCCATGCGCAAGTTCAACGTCCACGCCGACGAGTTGAACCGCCTCATCGAGACCGCGCTCGCTGGAACCGAGGTCGGCCTTGTCATCGAAGGCAACAGACGCAGCCCCATCGTCGTCCGCCTCGGTGAAGACCGCCGCAGCGACCTCGAAGGTATCAAGCGCCTTGCCCTGCGCACCGAAGACGGCGGAATGCTCGCCCTCGGCCAAGTCGCCAAGATCGTCCTTGTCCCCCAGCCCGTGCAGATCGCGCGTGAAGATGCGCAGCGCCGCGTCAGCATCCTTATCAACGTGCGAGGCCGCGACACCGAAGGCTTCGTGCAGGAGGCGACTCAGGCCATCCATGACAAAGTGAAGTTTCCCGACGGCTACTACTTCGAGTTCGGCGGCCAGTTCAAGAACCTGCAAGAAGCCAAAGCCCGCCTCATGATCGTCGTGCCGCTCGCGCTCGCGTTGATCTTCGTGCTCATCTTCCTCAGCTTCGGCTCATTCAGGCAAGCCACTCTCATCTTCATGTGTGTGCCGCTCGCCGTCACTGGCGGCATCTTTGCCCTGCATCTGCGCGGGATGCCCTTCACCATCAGCGCCGCTGTCGGCTTCATCGCCTTGAGCGGCATCGCCGTCTTGAACGGCATCATGCTCATCAGCTACATCAACCAACTCCGCGCCGAAGGCCGCGACGTGCGCGAGGCCGTCGTCGAAGGCACGCTCACCCGTCTGCGCCCCAAGCTCATGACCGCCCTCGTCGCCAGCCTCGGCTTCGTCCCCATGGCGATTGCCACCGGTGCGGGCGCGGAAGTCCAGCGCCCCATCGCCACCGTCGTCATCGGCGGCATCCTCACCTCCACTTTCCTCACCCTGCTCGTCGTGCCTGTGCTCTACGACTGGATCGAACGGAAAACCAAACCACCAACAAACACACCATGAAAACACTGCTCAACATCCTCATCATCGCCGCCCTCGCCACCGGCTCCGTCTTTGCAGACGCCAAAGTCAAAGCCGGTCCCCGCAAAGGCCTCCTCCTCGATCTCGGCGGCAAACAAGCCGAGTTCTTTGTCGAAAAAGACCGCAGCATCAGCATCGCCGTCTATGACGCCGCGCTGAAAGCCCAGCCTGCCACAACGGAGGTCATCACTGCCACCGCAGAAGCCCCAGGGGGCAAGACCAAGCTGGAGTTTGAAAAGAAGGGCAACCTGCTCGTCTCCAAGGCTCCGCTGCCCGCCGGAGAAGGCTACACCGTCGTCGTGCAGGTGAAAGCGAACGCCGAAACCAAGCCCAAAAACTTCCGCATCCCTCTTGTGCTACACACCTGCAAAGGCTGCTCCAATCCCGAGTATGCCTGCATCTGTGATGAGTAGCGAGACCAGCAAACAACGCTCTCATCCCCCTGTCGGCGACAGTTGAGTTCCGAATAGTAGTTGAACAATCGCTGGCTCCATCCAGACTCGTCAGTCATGTCATCCCGCACCGCCAACCGCACCATTGCCGCGCTCGCCCTTTTGGCGATGCTCATGGTGCAGTTGTCGGGTGGCATCTTCCACTACTACTGCGATTGCACGGGCAAGGCAGTCGTCACGATGGACGAGCATTGCCATGGCGAGCATGGTGAGTTGGGGCCGATTGATCATGCGCCTGTCGGGCATCAGCATCATGATGACGACCACGAAGATGTGCCTGCGGATTCAGGCAGCCATCATCACCATGAGCTGGTGCAGACGCCGACCGATACAGTGCCGCCAGATGTCGTGATGGCTCCTGCGCTCAGCCTCACGCCGGTTCTTTGGATCGAAATCTTTGAGATGACCTTGGCTTCCATGAAGGAGCCACCGTTGGTCATTCTCCCTCCGCCAGATGATGGCGGCCCGCCGCAGCTACCGCTGCTGGTGGTGCGGTCGGTGGTTTTCCTGATTTGAGGGGACTTGGCTGACGGGAACACCCGTCGAGCCGTTGCGTGATGTTCCGTGGGCCTTCGTGCCTGGAACACACGCCTGTCACTGCGGCGGCAGTTATCCGCCGAATCCATGCACGCTCATCGTGCTCGGATCACCCCTGCAATCCACCCACCCTCTTTCATCATGCACACTCGTGTCTTTTCATTGCTTCTGCTTCTCGCATCCCATGCCCATGCTGCCAGTCCTGGCGGCTCCTTATCACTGTCAGACGCGCTAGCGCTGTCTCTCCGGCAAAACCCCGAACTCAAATCCTATGACTATGACATCCGCGCTGCTGAGGCGCGGACGCTCCAGGCGGGACTCAAACCCAACCCGGTGCTCAATTACAGCGCCCAAAACCTGCCGGGCAGCGGCCCCTACCGTGGTGGCGACATCATGGAAAACACGCTGGAGCTGGGACAGCTTGTGGAACTGGGTGGCAAACGTCAGGCGCGTGTCAACGAAGCTGCGGCGGGCCGCAGTGTGGCGGAGTGGGCCTATCAAGTGCGCCGTGTCGAGGTGCTCAAGAATACCACGCAGGCTTTCGTGGCCGTACTCGCCGCCCAACGCCAAGTGCAACTGGCGGAGGAAACCGCCACGCTGGCGGAGAAGGTCACACCGATGACGCAGAAGCGTGTGGAGGCTGGCAAGGCCAACGCTGTCGAGGTCATGCGCAGCAAGGTCGCCGTGGCATCAGCGAAGATCGAGTTGGAGCAGGCGAAGCGCACGCTTGCCACGGCCAGGATCAATCTCGCCGTTCAATGGGGAGCGCAGACAGCGGACTTCGATTCCGTGAAGGGCGATCTGGAAGGCATCAAAGCCGTGCCGAAGTTCTCCGCACTTGTGCAGCGCATTCAGAGCAATCCCGAGATCGCCCGCTGGTCGGCTGAGCGCGACAGACGTTACGCGGCACTGGCAAAGCAGAGGTCGCTGGCAAAGCCGGACATCACCGTCTCCGCCGGGCCGCGCGTGCTGGGCAAGGGGGACGACATCTCCTTCGTCGTCGGCTTCTCCATTCCGCTGCCGTTCAAGAACAAGAATCAGGGCGGTATCGCCGAAGCGGAGGCGGAAATCGCCAAGACGGACAGCGAGCGCAAGACCTCTGAGATGAATGTGTATGCCCAGCTCAGCGCCGCTTATCAGGTGCTGCTCCGCGCCACGACGGAAGTGGAGCTGCTGAACAAAGATGTGCTGCCGGGTGCGAAGGAGGCCGAGGAAGCCGTCATGCAGGGCTATGAGGCCGGGCGCTTCACCCAGCTCGAAATCCTCGATGCCCGCCGCACCCTCATCCAGGCGCGCAACCAGCATCTCCGCGCCCTCACGGATTACCACCAGGCCCAAGCAGAGATCGCAGCACTCACCGCCGCGCCCATCTCATTGCAGCGCTCCGATGCAGCCAAGTAATACCCTTTTCAAACCCACCCCTTTATGAACTACAAAGCCATTCTCAACGCGGCCCTCGTCGCACTGCTACTCATCGGCGGCGCGTATGCGGCCAAACGCATCCTCGGCATCGAACCCCACATCGCCACCGAGGAAGGCGGTCATGGAGCCGCCGCAGCCGATGATCCCAGCAAGCGACGCGGCCCGCACGGTGGCCGCTACTTCGGCGAGCCTGACTTCGAGTGCGAAGTGCAGATCTACGAGCCGGAAGGCGTCACGCCCGAGTTCCACGTTTACTTCTACAAGAACGGCCAGCCGTATCAGCCCGACGATGTGAAAATCGTCGCCAAGCTGGAGCGCATCAACCGCACCGACACCATCACGTTCAAGAAAGAGGCCGACTACTACATCGGCACGCCCGTGGTTGAGGAACCGCACTCCTTCCATGCCTTCATCAATGTCGAGCACAGCGGCAAAAGCTACGAGTGGAAGTTCGACTCCATCGAAGGCCGTGCCGAGATGCCGGATGAAATCCTCGCCCGTGCTGGCGTGGAAATGGTGAAGGCAGGCCCGGCCAAGATTCGCCAGCGACTCAGCCTGCGTGGCCGTGTGCAGCTCAATGAGCAGACGCGCACCAGCATCATCCCGCGTTTTGAGGGCATCGTGAAAGCGGTGAACAAAAACCTGGGCGACGTGGTGAACAAAGGCGATGTCCTCGCCACGGTGGAGAGCAACGACAGCCTCCAGACCTACGAGGTCAAAGCCGAGATCGCAGGCACGGTGATCGAGAAAAACGTGAAGCTCGGCGAGTTCGCGGACAATCAGCGCACCCTGTTTGTCATCGCCGATCTCAGCACGGTCTGGGTGGACTTCATCGTGCATCGCAAAGACTTCCCGCTGCTCAAAGCCGGGCAGGCCGTGACCATTCATGCCGATGAAGGTATCGAAAGCGTCGAGGCCACGCTCAGCTACCTCTCCCCCTTCAGCGCCGAGGGATCGCAGACCATGATGGCCCGCGCCGTGGTGCCGAATGCCAAGGGCGAGCTGCGTCCCGGCCTGTTCGTCACGGGCGATGTCGTCTATGAGGAGGCCGATGTGCCCGTCGCCGTGAAGGCCAGCGCCTTGCAGAACTTCCGCGATTGGGATGTCGTGTTCGTGCGCGTCGGCACCTTGTTTGAGGCCATGCCTTTCGAGATCGGACGCCGCGATGCGGAGTGGATCGAAGTCAAAGCAGGCATCCCCGCAGGCATCTCCTACGCCGCTGAGAACAGCTTCATCATCAAAGCCGACGTGATGAAATCCGGTGCCACCCACGACCATTGATCCCTGCCCGCCATGATTGATTCCATCATCCAGTTTTCCATCAAGCAGCGCTGGGTCATCCTGCTGCTCGTGCTCGGCACCGCCATACTCGGTGCCTACAACTACACCCGGCTGCCCATCGATGCCGTGCCGGACATCACCAACGTCCAGGTTCAGATCAATACCGAAGCACCCGGCTACTCGCCGCTCGAAGTCGAGCAGCGCGTCACCTTCGCCGTGGAGAATGCCATGGGCGGCCTGCCGCACCTCGACTACACGCGCTCCGTCTCGCGCTACGGCCTTTCGCAAGTCACCGTCGTGTTCAAAGACGGCACCGACATCTACTTCGGACGCCAGCTTATCGCCGAGCGTTTGCAGGAGGTGAAAAGCAAACTGCCACCCGGCCTGGAGCCGAGCATGGGGCCGATTGCCACCGGACTTGGAGAGATCTTCATGTTCACCGTCACTGCCGAACCATCAGCGCGAAACGAGGAAGGCAAAGCCTACACACCCACCGACCTGCGCACCATCCAGGACTGGATCATCAAGCCGCAGTTGCGGAACATCCCCGGCGTCATCGAGGTGAACACCATTGGCGGTTATGAGAAGCAGTTCCACGTCACGCCTGACCCGAACAAGCTCGTCACGTTTGATGTGACCTTGCGCCAGCTCATGGAGGCGCTCGACCTGAACAACGCCAACGTCGGCGCGGGCTACATCGAGAAAAATGGTGAGCAGCTTCTCATCCGCGCTCCCGGTCAGGCCGAGGGCATCGAAGACTTGCTGAACATCATCGTCGCGCATCGAGATGGCACACCCATCCTCGTCAAAGACGTGGCCGAAGTCGTGCATGGCCGCGAACTCCGCACCGGCGCGGCCACCGTGAACGGTGAGGAAGTCGTGCTCGCCACCGTCTTCATGCTCGTCGGTGAAAACAGCCGCACCGTCTCCAGCCGCATCGCTGCGAAGCTAGTAGAAGTGAACCGCTCATTGCCGGAAGGCGTGAAGGCCAACGCCGTCTATGACCGCACCACCCTCGTGGACTCCACCATCGAAACGGTGAAGAAGAACCTCTTTGAGGGAGCCACGCTCGTCATCGTCATCTTGTTCCTGCTGCTGGGGAACTTCCGTGCGGCACTGCTCACCGCCTGCGTCATCCCGCTTTCGATGCTGCTCACCATCACCGGCATGGTCGGTGCGAAGATCAGCGGGAACTTGATGAGTCTCGGCGCACTCGACTTCGGCATCATCGTCGATGGCGCGGTCATCATCGTGGAGAACTGCATCCGCCGACTCGCCGAGGAGCAGCATCGTCATGGGCGGTTGCTCACCAGAGCCGAGCGCTTCGAGATTGTCTTCTCTGCCACCCGCGAAGTGCGAAAGGCCAGCATCTTCGGCGAACTCATCATCATGGTCGTTTATCTCCCCATCCTCACGCTCACCGGCATCGAGGGGAAGATGTTCTTCCCCATGGCCTTCACCGTGCTCGCCGCGCTGGGTGCTGCCATGATCTTGTCCGTGACCTTTGTGCCTGCCGCCGTCGCCATCTTCCTCGGAGGCCGCATCAGTGAAAAAGAAAACATCCTCATCCGCTCTGCCAAGGCCGTCTATGAACCCATGCTGCGTGCCGCCATCGCCGCTCGCGGTGCCGTGGCCGCTGCAGCCGTCATCCTCGTGATGCTGTGCCTGCTGCTCGCCTCCCGCATGGGCAGCGAGTTCATCCCACGGCTCGATGAAGGCGACTTCGCTCTCCATGCCCTGCGCATCCCCGGCACCAGCCTCACGCAGGCCGTGGAGATGCAGCGCACACTGGAAGCCAAGCTCGGGCAGATCCCCGAAGTGAAGGAAATCTTCACCAAGCTCGGCACCGCCGAGATCGCCACCGATCCCATGCCGCCCAGTGTCGCGGATTGCTTCATCATGATCAAACCGCGCAAAGACTGGCCCAACCCAGATATGCCGAAAGCAGAACTGGCGGAGAAAGTCATGGCCGCTGCCAAGTCGGTGCCGGGCAACAACTACGAACTGCTCCAGCCCATCGAAATGCGCTTCAACGAACTCATCGCCGGTGTCCGCAGTGACGTGGCCGTGAAGGTCTTTGGCGACAAGATGGAAGTCATGGAGGAAACCGCCGGGCAGATCGAAGACGTGCTCAAACAAGTGCCCGGCGCTGTCGATGTGAAACTGGAACAAACCACCGGCCTGCCCGTGCTCACCATCGCCATCGACCGTCCCATGATCGCCCGTTACGGCCTGAACATCGCCGACGTGCAGGAGGTCATCGAGATCGCTATCGGCGGCAAGGAAGCCGGACAAATTTTCGAGGGCGACCGCCGCTTCGCCATCCTCGTGCGCCTGCCTGAAAAGCTGCGCACCGACCTCGAAGCGCTCAAACGCCTGCCCATCCCGCTGCCACAAAAAGCAGAGGCTGACGCCAAACTCACCCGCATCGCCTACCAGCCAAAGAGCAGCGTCGCCACCGCCGACACTATCCCGCTCGGTGAGCTAGCCGAGTTCACCCTCGCTCCCGGCCCGAACCAAATCAGCCGCGAGAACGCCAAGCGCCGCGTCGTCGTCACCGCCAATGTGCGCGGTCGCGACATCGCCAGCTTTGTCGGTGAAGCACAAAAGCGCATCGCCGAAGAAGTCACCGTGCAGCCCGGTTACTGGATCAGTTGGGGCGGACAATTTGAAAACCTCATCTCCGCCAGCCAGCGATTGAAGATCGTCGTGCCCGTCGCGCTGCTGCTCATCCTCATCCTCTTGTTCAGCGCCTTCGGTTCCGTCAAAGACGCGCTGCTCATCTTCACCGGCGTGCCCATGGCACTCACTGGCGGCATCATCGCGTTGTGGTTGCGCGACATCCCGCTCTCCATCTCCGCCGCTGTCGGCTTCATCGCTTTGTCAGGCGTGGCCGTGCTCAATGGCGTCGTCATGATCAGCTTCATCAGAAAGCTCATCGAAGACGGCATGGGATTGGATGCTGCCATCCTCAGCGGCTCCCTCACCCGCCTGCGCCCCGTGCTCATGACCGCCCTCGTTGCCAGCCTCGGCTTCGTCCCCATGGCCCTCGCCACCGGCCCCGGAGCCGAAGTCCAGCGCCCCCTCGCCACCGTCGTCATCGGCGGCATCCTCAGCTCCACACTGCTAACACTGCTCGTGCTGCCAGCGCTGTATCGCATGTTCAATCGCGTCACTCCACGCAAAGAAGCCCCCGCAAGCGTCAATGCCTAACCTCAACCACCCAAACCTATGACTGACATCACTCAAATCATCCAAAGTGGCAGCGCCCATGCGTGGCTCTACATCCCCGTCGCCATCCTGCTCGGTGCTCTCCATGGACTGGAGCCGGGGCATTCCAAAACGATGATGGCCGCCTTCATCATCGCCATCCGTGGCACCGTCTGGCAGGCCGTGCTGCTGGGCCTCTCCGCCGCCATTTCTCACTCGCTGCTCATCTGGATTCTTGCCGCGCTCGCCCTGCATTACGGCGGGCAATGGAACGCAGAGCACACCGAGCCTTACTTCCATCTCGCCTCCGCCGCGATGATCTTCGCGCTCGCCGTGTGGATGTATCTCCGCACCCGGCGCGAAGTCGCCGAAGCCCACGCGCACGATCACCGCGATGGTCACGACCACGACCACACGCACGAGCAACCTGCCAAAGTCGAAACGAGTGAACCCGACCAATGGCAGGCTCATTCGCACTCCCACACTGCCGCTCCGCGTCTGCTCACGGGTGAAACGATGACCGCCAGCGGCCTCGTCCTGCCCGCAGGCATGACCACACCCGCCGCCGTGCCTTCCAGCACCTGCAAACAAGGTGCCCATGGCGGCATGTTGCTCGACACCGGCCATGGCTGGCTGGAGGTCTGCATCTTTGAAACCGGCGTGCCGCCGCGCTTCCGCATCTATCCCTGCAAAGCCAACGGTGAAACCGTGCCTCTGCCCAAAGGCACGCAGCTCGGCATCGAAACCGCCCGCCTCGACGGTCGCACGCAAAAGTTCGCCTTTGAAGCCAAAGACACCTGTTGGGAAGCCACCAGCGAGCTGCCCGAGCCACATGAATTCCTGGCAGTCATCAGCCTCGGCCACAGCGATCACGCCCACACCTATCGCCTGCGATTCACCGAGGCGCATCAGGGACATAGCCACGCCCCCGTCGCCGTTGAGGAACCCGAAGACGATGGTATCGAGTATCAGGACGCCCATGAGCGTGCCCATGCCCAGGACATCGCCAAACGGTTCGCCAATCGCACCGTGACCACACCACAGATCGTCTTGTTCGGCATCACCGGCGGCCTCATGCCCTGTCCCGCCGCGTTCACCATTTTGGTCGTGTGTCTTCAGATCAAGAAAGTCGTCCTCGGCTTCGCCCTCGTCGCCGCCTTCAGCTTCGGCCTTGCCTTGACCATGGTCATCGTCGGAGCCGTCGCCGCGTGGAGCGTCAACCACGCGCAGAAGCGGTTCAGCGGCTTCGGCGAATGGATGCGCCGCGCTCCCTACATCTCCTGCGCCCTCCTCGTGCTCCTCGCCGCCTTCATGGCATGGCAGGGCTGGCAGGGACTCTCGCAGCCGCACGTTCACTGAATTCACATGGTCGCTTCACGCTGGATCACCCTCAGGGAAAATAAAAATTGAATAAAACCAGCCACGAGCACATCTTATCCCGTCCCATGTCTTCTCTCTGCAAACGCATCCTCCCTACGCTGGCCGTTCTGGTCGTGGCGTGTGCGCAGGTGTTTGGGGTGCAGCGCGGGTATGCCTGTGCTCACGGTGAGGAAACCCTGGAGACGAAGTCGGAGCACTGCCATCGAGTGATCGTGGATGACCACGCTGATGAGGTGCCCTGCGAAGAATCCTCCGGCAAGGAGTGCGGCGACCAGGGCGAGAAGGAGCATCATGCGCCGCTGAGCGTGGACATGCAGGCCGCGCCATCGAGTCTGGCAGCAGTCGCTATTCCGGTCTTTGTGGCGGTGCAGCTCGCCGAGCTGCCGGTGCATGAGTGGGCGCTGATGCTCACGCTCGTGGAAGATGTTTCAATGAAGACGCCCCTGGACACCGGGGGAGACAGTCCGCCATCTGCCGCTGTGCAGGTGGCGCGTTGCATGGTGATTTTGGTTTGAGGCAGGTTGCCAGCGCTGCCGTC
>DAORHS010000080.1:0-10859 GCA_035438165.1 Prosthecobacter sp. | reverse complement strand
GAGGTGCCCGTGGCTGAAATCTCCGACTGGGTCTGCGCGGACCCTGAGGGCAGCCCGCTCGGTGGTTTCACGCAGCGTGCCATCTCCCAGGCTGCGAAACAGAAACGCGAGGCGTGAAGGCCGCTGCCGAGATCGTATCAGTCGGCATGCATGCGTCGAATCACCCCTCCCGCCGCCGGTTCCTCGAAGCGTCCGCACTTGCGCTCGGCTCCCAACTGCTCGGCCAGGTGCCGGGTGATCGGCCGAAACAGGACGCCGCTGTGAAAGTGCTCAATCCACGTGCCCGAGTGCCGGTGAGCATCATCATCGACGATTCGACCTGCCTCGTGAACCTGAACAAGTTCGCCATCCCGCAGTTCGCGGCGGTGAATCCCGGCAAGTACGACCACTACCCGTGGAAAAGCTGGCCGGATGAGATTCCCGACAGCTTCGTGCGCAAGTTCGCCGACTGGGCCGACGAGAACGGCGTGAAGGGCAAATACAGCATCGTGCCGTTTCCGGCGTGCGTGGGTCGTCTCGACCGCGAAATCCCCGGCTGGACGCAGCAGGAGCTGAAACAGAGCATCAAGCTCGTGCGCGAGCGCATCACGTCGAACTGGGACATCCATCCCGAGATGGTCACGCACACGCGCATCATCGACACGAAGACCGGCCACCCGTATCCCGAGATCAGCCCGCGCTTCATGGAGAACTGGGACCGGTGCAATGGCCGCAGCACCGACGAAATCGCGGACTACATGAGCTACGCGCTCACGATCTTGAAAAACATCGGCCTGCCCTGCGAAGGCATCACCACGCCCGGCGGCTTCGGCAGCAAAGCGCGGCCGCAGCTCGCGCAGGCGTCGTTTGAGGCCTGCCGCAGCGTCTTCCAAGCCGAGATCCCGCATTACTTCCGCGATCTCTTCGCCAGCGGCGATCAAAGCGTCGTGCCCATCGTGCAAAACGCGAGCGGACTCGATTCTGACGATCCGCGCTGCGTCGTGCATGTGCTCGGCTGCACGGGCGACTGGACCGGCGGCTGGGATTGCGTCACGCCGAAGGGCGCGGATGCTTTCATCACGGCTGACGGGAAATCCGGCCGCATGGTCGAAGTCATCCAGCGTGGTGAACCCGCGATCATCGTCTGCCACTGGACCGGCATTTATTGGAACGGTCTCGAAATCGGCTTCGAAATCTTCCGGGAGGTCGTGAAACGCCTTCATGCCACCTTTGATCATCTCCACTGGATGAAACTCAGCGAAATCGCCCGCTACTGGGCCGCGAAGGAGCTGACGAAGATCGAATTCGATGCCGGCAAACGCATGCTGTCGCTCAAAGCTCCGTTCGCGTGCGAGGAATTCACGCTCTCGCTGCCCGTGACCGCAGGAACGCCCGAATCGCTCACCGAAGTCGATGCGCGGCTGAAGCTGAAGCCCAGCACGTGGTGTCGCGAGAAGGACCGCACGCTCGTCTGCTTCAAGATGGCGAAGGGAGCGATGAAAATCGGATTTTCGTAGCATTGAGTGGCACTCGAAGCCTCCGGGATGTTCGGATTCGATTGCCAATCGAATCTACTCGGAGCTTGCCAGATCAAAAACCAGCCCGGATGGTACCGTGTGAACAAGGGCAACTTCCATCTCTGGCTCATCGGAGCCGTCATGCTCTACATCGGCTGGATCGTGTTCGACATGAGCCGGCCGGGATCATCGACGGGCGGCACGACCTCCATCACCGCCGTGCGCACGGCCAAGGTGCCGGTGCTCGTCGAGTTTTATGCCGACTGGTGCGGCCCGTGCAAAGTCGTCGGCCCGATGGTCGATGAGCTGTCGCGCGAGTTGCAGGGCAAGGCCCTCGTGATCCGCGTCAATGTCGATGAAGAGCCGAAACTCGCCCGCGAGCACGGCGTGCGCGGCATCCCGCTCTTCATCGCCTTCAAAAACGGCCGTGAAACAGGCCGCGAAGTCGGCGGCATTCCGAAGGAACGCATGCGCGGGCTGCTGGGGCTGTGAGCCACAAAGAGCGGTCACGTTGATTTGCCGCCTTGCGTCTTTGTGTCGGCCACGCGTATCGTGGCTCATTCCCGCATGAAAGGTCTGCTATTGCTCAAGGCACGCGCCATCCTCGGTGGCTTCATCGGCGTGGTGTTTGCCGCGCTGGCGTGGAGTGGCGCACTGGACTCGCTGGAGGATTTGACGGTCGATTACCGGCTGCGGTTGCGGAAACCGCAGCCTGTTTCCGATGACGTGCGGCTGGTGGGCATCGGGGACCGGGATGTCGGCTCGCAGCTCGGGCGCTGGCCGTTTCCACGCGCGGTGCATGGGGATGTGCTGAGCATTCTGAACGCCACGGGCGCGAAGCACACGACTTTTGACGTGCTGTTTACCGAACCTTCGGCGGACGCGGATCAGGACACTCGATTAAAGGTCGCCATCGAGAAACTGCCGAACGTGACGCTGGCCTACCACTTTGAACAGGCCGAACCCGCAGAGGCGGGCGCGGGTGCGGAGGACCGCCCGCATTTCATCCAGGATGCCAGCCGGCACGGCCTGGCTGTGAACGACCTGCAATTCGTGCATGGTCGTCTGCCGGTCCCTCCTTTCGCGAAACTGCCGGTCAGCTACGGAGCGGTGAATGCCGTTCCGGATGCCGATGGCGTCATCCGCCGCGTACCGCTCTTCTTCGCCCATGAAGGCCGCCTGTATCCCAGCCTCGCGCTGCAGACGATCATCGACGCACTCGATCTGCGGGCGGATCAAATCCGCATCGTGCCTGGTGAGGCAGTAACGCTGGTCGATACACCGCGTGGCACGCTGCACGTTCCGATCGACGAACGCGGGCAGTATCGCATCAATTTCCTCGGGGACCTCGGCGTGTTCACGCCTGCCTTTGAATACCTCGATCTCTACCAGGCCGTGGAATCCAAAGAGCTGGGCGCGCAGGTCGAGGCAGCGTTGAAAGATCGCATCGTGCTTGTCGGCCTCGTCAGTACCGGCAACACCGACGTGGTCAGTTCTTCCATCGGACGCATGCCTGGCGTGGCCGTGCAAGCCACGGTGGTTAGCAATATCCTCACCGGAAACCACCTGCACTTTCTCGCGAAGTGGCAGCAGGCGCTGCTGGCTGTGTTCGCGGGCGTCCTGCTTGGGCTCGGCATGTGGCCCCGGCGTCCACTCTTGGGTATCTTCGTTGCGCTTGTGATCGCTGCCGCCTGGAGTTCTTTGGCTCTTTTCGCGGCGCATGCGAATGTCATCCTCCCTGTTGTCTCCATTTTCGCCACCTTCGGCCTGGCCACCCTCGCGCTGCTCAGTTTCGAAGCCATGGCGATGAAGCAGGATCGTTCGCGTGTCGTCAGCGTACTTGGTCGCTACATTGCACGACCGGTGCTGGAGCGTCTGGTGGACACAGAACAAGCGCCAGCCACCATCACCGAGCGGCGTGAACTCACTGTCTTCTTCTCGGACATTCGCGGCTTCACCGCCTGGACCGAGCGTGCCGAGCCGGACGAAGTCGCCACGCGCTTGAACGAGTATTTTGCCGTCATGACGCCCATCATCGAGCGCCACGGCGCCACGCTCGACAAATTCATCGGTGATTGCATCATGGTGTTCTTCGGCGCCCCTTTAACGCAGGAAGATCATGCCCTGCGGGCCGTTCGCATGGCGTTGGAAATGCAGGCGGCGATGCAGGCTCTGAATCGTTCATGGGAGTCCCGTGGCGGCGCCCTGCTGCAAGTGGGCATGGGCATTCACACCTCCTTTGTGACCGTGGGCAATTTTGGCTCCAGCACCTACATGCACTACACCGTCATCGGACCAGGTGTGCATCTGACCGCACGCATCCAAAGCATCACCCCGCCTGGCAAAGTCTGGATTTCGGCGAAAACGCAGGCACAAGTCCAGGGCAAAGTGCGCACGGTCCCATGCAGTCATCTGGAAGTGAAAGGCGAGGACAAACCGATGCAGATATTCGAAATCCGCATGGCGGAAGATTGATCAGAGATACCAGCTGACACCGCCGCTCTGCTCCTCGACTTCCGGTGCTGCTTGATTGAACGTGACAAACAACTCCTGCCGCAGTTCTGCGGCGCTCTGATAGCGCAGGGAGCGATCCTCCCGCAAGGCTTTGGCAACAATGGCGTCGTATCTGGGGTCGAGTCCGGCCACCTCCTCCGAAGGCATGCCAAACAGGCCTTGCGGCAGCTTGCCGGTCAGCATCTGGTATAACATCACGCCCAAGGCATACACATCCGCACGACGGTCCACGACCGCACCGATTACAAACGTTTCCGGTGCCATGAAGTGCAGCGTGCCCAGCATGGCTCCCGAACTGGTGAACTGGCTCTGATCCGCATGGCGCACCTTGGCCAGGCCAAAGTCAGCGACTTTCACCATGCCATCGGCCCCAATCAGGATGTTGGAAGGTTTGATGTCACGATGCACAATGCCACGTTCGTGCGCATAGTGCAGGGCTTCGCAGACTTGCATAACCACTGGCACGGTCTCTGCCACAGGGATGACCTTCCTGCCTGCGATCAACCGGGCGACGTCATCTCCATCGACAAACTCCATGATGATGTACAGCAGTCCGTCCGCAGATTCGCCAAACTCATGCACAGTGACGATGCCTGGGTGGCTGAGCTTGGCCATTGCGCGAGCCTCGTTCTTGAAGCGTGCGACAAACTGCAAATCATCCATGCCCAGTTCCGGCGGCAGGATCTTGATGGCGACCAGACGGTCCAGCGTGATCTGCCGGCCCATATAGACCGCACCCATGCCCCCGCGCCCCAGCAGATGCATGATCTGATACTGCGGCAGCGTGGTCTGCAGTTCCTCCTTGGAAGGCGGCTGCCAGCCTTCCGAAGACCGCGACGAAAGGCCGCCAACCGTCGGTGTGTGCACAGGCGGGATCACCTTCACGGTGACATCGTCATATTCCATGGGCGGTGGCTGAGTTTGATCCTTGGTTTTCGGCAGGAGGTTTTCCTGCTGCAATGATTCGGCTTCTAACATCGGCAGTGAATCATCCCGCATGGCTCTGGCAGTGTCAAAAACAACCCGGCACTCCCTTGACCGCATACTGCCCCAGATTCAAACCAGACATCACGCCCAAAACCATCCCGGCATCGCATGAGACGACTCGCAAAGGTGGACGCAGTTTGGTGAAAGGTTGGCAGGGTGCTGTTATTATGGGTTGATGTGACTTGGCCGCCGCGCTCATATTCTGATGTCCCGCCAAGTTAACAAGCCTAAGACACGCCCATGAGAGTGCTTCGTTATTTACGATCTGTCCTGCCAATGGCGGTGCTGGTGATGCCATGGTCGCCAAGCCTTTTCGCTGATCCGCCTTGGGGAACGACCGGCGTCGTGGAAGTCTCCAGCGCCGTCGTGGTGGATGCCAAAGGAACTGTCACCGTGGACACCGGCGCGGCCAAGGCACAGCCGGTGAAGATGCAGGAAGAAAAGGCTGGCAAATCCGTGCCCGCGTTGCTCGCCGGTCTCGGCGCCACGCTGCGCACCGGGCCTGAAAGCGAAGCAACCATCGTTCTGCCGGGATCAGGCCAGGCCCGTGTCGGACCGAACTCTGAGGTGCGGCTGCCAGTCCTGCCCGCCATTCCGCCTCCTTCTCCAACGGCACCAGCCCCTGCTGAGACAAGCATTTCCGCCAGCCCGGTCTTCCAGAGCCAGATGGGAAAGCAGAGTCTGGAACTGCTGAAAGGAACCCTGTTTCTCAACATCAATCCCGCCGAGGTCAAAAAACGTGGCGATGGCACCTTCCGTCTGAAAACGCCCGCCGCACTTTTGGCCGTGAAGGGCACCGAGTTCTTCGCCTCCACGGATGGTACGACCGACACAGCAGGGGTGCATGAAGGCTCCATCTACGTCTATGAACCCAACACGGACAAATTCATCGTATTGGAGCGTGGTTCTGCCGTTGAGATCGCCACTGGCGGCATCAGTCAGACGCGCCGCCTCACGCCGGCCGAGCGGCGCACCAGCGCCATGACGAGGTCGCTAACGACCCGGCAGCAGGTCCTGGTGTCGAGATGGGATCTGCAAACACCTGACACCAGCACCAATTTTTCCATCAACCACCCCTTTGGCACCATCCATCGTTGCAGCGGTGGCACGCGTGATTTGTTGCTGGATTTAAGCTCGGTTCAGGGCACGCCGGTGGCAATCGAGATGCTCGTCAGGGGCGGTGGGGGCGGGGCGACACGCAACAATGTTTCAACTTATGCGCGCACGCTGGATGACGCCGTTCATGCCCTGCCACTGGCCACCGCAGGCACATTGCAGGCGAGTTTGAGTTTTGCAGGCCGGGCGGAGGAACATCTGGCCGCACGGCAAACCGTGCCCCTCACAGGTTTTTTTGTGATCAGCAGCATCGAAAAAAGAAGCGGCAAGATCACCGGAGGCTATTTGCAGTCCATGTCGGTGGTCCATTTCCTGCTGCCGCCGGAGATTGCAGCCACCCGTCCAAAACTAGGCCGGGTGCGCCTGGAGCTGTCTGCAAATAAAGATGCCGAGGCTGAAGTACTGAAGGCAGTCGAGTACTGCAAGTCACAACGTTTCGCCAGTTTGACCGAGGTCACGCAGATGTTCATGGGCCGCCGGGTGGATAACATTTCTGGTGGCATCGAAATCACCGGCGTCTCGATCCTGACGGCTGATTGAAAGATCGCCATGAACCCGCTTCCCCTGCATTGATGAAATTCATGACACTCATTCTCACTGGGATCATCGTCTTGGTGTCGGTCTCCTCAAGTGATGCTCAAACTGTGGTGCATGTCTCCCAAATGCTGCCCTTTGCCAGCAGCGGGACGGTTTCATCCCTGGCGAAAGGCGTGGTTCCCACCAGCACCCCCGCCTCCGGCAGCGGGTCGGAAACCTCCATTGCCTCCACAGGCAACGCCACGTTGACGGGTGAGGGCGGCAGGGTCGTCACCGGTGAGAATGGAGCGTCCTCTCTGCTGCTCGGCACCAGCGGCACCGCCCGCATGGGAGCGGACTCCGAGCTGAAAGTGCCGGAGGCCACGGAGAAGAATCACAGCCTGGAACTGCTCAAGGGCCGCCTCTTCATGAACATCCGTGGCGAGGAGCTCAAAAAGCGCGGTAACGCCGAGTTCCGCCTGAAAACACCCACGGCATTATTGGCGGTCAAAGGAACGAAGTTTTTCACCATCAGCGAGAACGGCACCGACACCATCGGCGTGCATGAGGGCCGCGTGACGGTGACAGAGCCCGCCAGTGGCAAGAGCATTGAACTGGAGGCCGGAAGCGCTGTGAACACCAGCCCGGGCATCCTTGGCGAAATGCGCGCGATGACCGACGAGGAGAAAGGCTACGTCCCCGAATATGCCGCCGCCGATCTGGTGAGCACGCCCATCCCCGTTGCCATCAAGAGTCCGGTGCCTAACACGAAGAAGCTGCAGATCCTGCTTTATCAAAACGGCCGGTTGTCCGTCCTTGGTGAGGAGGGCATGGATCTCGTCCATTACGGCACACGGCTGGATCCCCAAATGGGTCCCTACCTTGACTGGCGGGTCTTGAAATCCGGCCGCAACAGCTTTCCGGTGTCACCCCGGCTTACCGCTGATGGCACGGTACATTATTCGTGGACGGCCAAAGAACCGGGCGCCGTCTATCAGTGCTATTTCGACTTTGGCGGTCAGAGCAGGACCAATTACAGCGACGACAGCTACACCCGGTTGAACAGAGTCAATCCTCCGCCCTTGACCGAGAATCTGCAAGGCACGCCCGTGGCCATTCAGTTTCGGGCACGTGTCAAAAATGTCTCAGGTGCCTTTTTTGTGTTTGGCGGCCAGACTGGGTTCAATAGAAACGGTGCTGCGGCGGGATCTGAAGGCAGCGGGGCCAAGGCTTGGGATGCTCTGGCTGCCGCCGAAGAGTGGGTTGATGTGCTCATGCTGCCCAAACAAACTCCGGCTTCCAAAGTCTCTCCTGGAAGCATGGTGTTTCCATACTCATACCTTCGGCTCGTCGGCAGTTTCAAACAAGGTTCCACCGCTGCCACGGTCATGGCCTTGGAACTCGCCGATTTTGTGCTCCTGACCACTCCCAAGTAAGTTTTACAGTGCATCCCGTTTCTTCCACCATCCCGCTCTCATGAAAGCCATCTCCATCATCACAGTCGCAGTCATCAGTCTGGCATTCCAGACATCGGCACAGGACATCGGTGAACGGCAGCCAGCCGCAGATCGTCGTGCGCGTGACGCTCAATCATCCCCTGCTCTGGCACCAACGCTCGACTACAAGACTCCCACCCCGCAGGTGGACAAGTTTGTGCGCGACATCGTCCTGTGCGGTCGCCAGAACAAGACCACCCGCTGGCTGGCACTGCCGAGGCTGGAGGTCATCATCAGCTCCCCTGCCCTGAAAGCCTTTGTGGAGAGCAGCTTCGCCAGCATCACGCAAGCCACCGGCCTGAACACGCCGGGAGACGGCGTTCTGCATGTTTTCATCGGTAGCTCGCGTGATTTTACCGCGCTGGACATCGTCAAGCGGCGGCAGCTCAAAATGGTCGGCAAGGACGGCTGCATGTTCTGGCAGAACAAGGATCAGAGCCTGAAGGAGGCGCTGGTGTTCCTCAAGGAGAGTCCCGGCCAAACCGAGGAGTTTCAGCAGCATGTGCTGTTTCATGACATGCTCGCCGGCTTCGGCTTCATGAAAAACAGCCCGCAGTTCCCCGACTCCACCTTCGGCGGCAACAACGCCTTCGACCTCAAGCTCTCCCCGCTCGACGTCCTGCTCATCTCCTTCTGCTATCACCATGTGCCGCCTGCTGCGCAAAGCAGCGATGTCTCAAAGCTGCTGAAGCTGCACTGGAACAAGTGATGACCCCATGAAAACCGCGAGCCTTCCCATCGCCTCTTGGCTGGCAGCCATCACCTTCACCTCCTGGCTGCCTGCCCAGGACGTGGCGAAAGTCTCTCAGGCGCTGCCTTTCGCCACCAAGGGCAAGGTGGACCTGGTCGAAGCCGCACCAGCCGTCAGCACCGGGCAGCCCTCCCAGCCTGTCGCGCCCACTGCCATCACCGCCGGCGGAAAAATCACCACCGGAGCGAACGGATCGGCCTCGGTTACGCTCGGCGGTGTCGGCACGGTGCAGATGGAGCGCAACACCGAGATCCAGATCCCCGCTGATCCCGCCGCACCTCACAGCCTGGAGTTGTTGAAGGGAAAACTCTTTCTGCAAATCAACGCCGAGCAGCTTCAAGGCCGCAAGGCCGGCGAATTTCGCCTGAAGACACCAGCAGCATTGCTTGCCGTCAAAGGCACGCGCTTCTTCGTCGATTCTGAGAAGAAAGGTGACACCATCGGCCTCCACGAAGGAAGTGTCATGGTGACGGAGCCAAACACCCAGACCACCGCCACACTCGTCCCAGATCAGGCGGTGACTGTCAGCCCCGGCAGCATCAGCACACCCCGCCCACTGAACGCAAAAGAGAAAACCGGTGCCGGCACCTACGAGGACATCAAAATCGTGAGCACTCCCTTGCTCGTGTCATGCACCGAAGAAACTATCAACTCACGCCGCGAGGAAAAAATCTTCTGGCAGGGACGGGTGGGGCCGCGTGCATCCAGCAATCGTGGCACCTTGGGCTTCCTGCTGACTGACCTGGAGCATGTGCGGTTTGGCAACCGTTACACCAAGCCGACCATTGGTGATGCCATGCTGGGAGACGGCACGGTGGTGATGAAGTTCGAATACAACTTTCAGGTCGCCAAAAGGAACCTCTCGAAGGACCAACTGGCCGCCGCATTTGAGAACTATCATCTGTTAGCCACACAGTCATTGCACTTCAAAGGCGAGGTCTGGCGTGCCAAGAATGCAGGACTGCCAATGATTGGCCCGCTGGTCGGCATGCAGGTGCGGCTGCGCTTCAAGAACGTGTCGCGGGGCTGGTGCGCGATCAGTCTTGCCTATCCAGATCAAACCGCGGTCACGCCTCTGGCAGGAAGTGTGAGCTTTGCAGCCCCGGCCGGGCTGGCGCAGGGAGCAGACTGGGAGACCTCCTGCGTCATTCCCTTCTCAGTCAACAAAAGTGGTGAGAACAGCAGCTACAACATGCATCTGTCCATCTACCCCGAAGGACCACCTCTGGATGCTGTCGGGAAGCCGCGCCAGGGCACCGCAGTCGTTTCATTGAGCGACATCTCGTTGGTTTCGCGTTCCAGGTAACCCGCACTCACCGGTGAGGCGGGCGTGTCCCAAGGCACCGGACGCGGTCTCTACCTTCCAGCTTGCTCCGGCGCGAATCTCCCTGAATCATCCGCCGCATGAGCATGCTTCTGAGCCTCGAACCGGCACCGGATCTGGAAAACCTGCCCTGGGCCTGTGTGAGGGGCGTGGGTCTGCCGACGACGAGTTTTGGCAAACCGGTGGAGTGGCTGCCGGGCTACGTTCCTCAGCCCGTGTTCATCGGCCGGCGCCTGCTGCCGCCCCATGGCGAATGGCTTGTCTTCGGCCTGCGCCATGACTTCGAGCAGCGGACGCTGCCGCCGCCTGAGAAGGGCTTTTTCATCCGCTTTGTCGTGGTCGAGGCGACGGCGGACGGCCCGGTGGTGCATGTGCTGGCCCAGCATCGCAGCACGACCTTCCAGAGCGGGGAGGAGAGTCGCGACAGCGTGTTCCCCTCCGACCTGAAAAAGAAGGAGCTTACAGGCCTGTGTCTGGCGGAACCTCCGCGATGGAAGGTGGGCGATGCTCAGTGGCCGCTGCTGCAAGGCTCGCCGATGAGCTTTGCGGCCCAGTTTCCCCTGCCTGAGAACGAGGTGACCCGCCGCTGGCTGACCTTCAACGAGACGGTGTTTCTCTTCTGGCGTGAGCAGGAAGGCCGCAGCGTTTTCAAGATCACC
>DAORHS010000079.1:0-10869 GCA_035438165.1 Prosthecobacter sp. | reverse complement strand
TAATCCTTGTCCCGCTCATGGGAAACCGCCCTGACATCCGCCGAATCATCCGAATTAGCTTCGGACTCACCTGCGCCTGACGCTGCCGGGAGAGTCCGTTTGTATTTGTGCCCGCGCTTCAAGCGCCTCCGGCGTCCCGGAATTCCTGGCAACTGCCAGCCCGGCCTGTTTTCTCATTGCGCACCCCTTTCACCCTCTCCATTTCCATACTCACATGTCTTCAGTTACCATCTACGACACCACCCTGCGTGACGGCACCCAGGGCACCGGCATCTCCTTCAGCACCCTCGACAAAATCCGCGTCGCCGAAAAGCTCGACGACTTCGGTGTGCACTACATCGAAGGCGGCTGGCCCGGCTCCAACCCCAAAGACGCCGCCTTCTTCGAGGAGGCCTCCAAGCGTTCGTGGAAGACTGCCAAGATCACCGCCTTCGGCATGACCCGCCGCGGCAAGATGAAGGTCGAGGACGATCCGCAGGTCAAGATGCTGCTCGACGCCAAAACGCCCGTCGTCACCGTTGTCGGCAAAACTTGGGCCCTGCACGTCACCGAAGTTTTTCAGGTCACGCTGGAAGAAAACCTCGCCATGATCGCCGACACCGTTGCCTATTTGAAGCAGCACGGTCGCGAAGTTCTCTACGATGCGGAACACTTTTTCGACAGCTTCAAGGAAGACCCAGAATACTCGCTCAAAACGGTCAAAGCCGCGCAGGACGCCGGCGCCGACCTCATCGTGCTCTGCGAAACAAACGGCGGCGCATTGCCGGAGTTCGTCGAAGAGACCACCCGCAAGGTCATCGCTCATCTCGGCAAACCGGTGGGCATTCACACGCACAATGACGGAGGCGTGGGGGTCGCCAATGCGCTGGCCGCCGTACGTGCCGGCGCCTGCCAGGTGCAGGGAACGATCAACGGCTACGGCGAGCGTGTCGGCAACTGCAACCTCGTCACCGTCATGCCCAATCTCCAGATCAAGATGGGCATCGACCTCGGCATCGACCTCACCCGTCTGCGCGACCTCGCAAACTTTGTCGATGAACTGGCCAACGTGCCGCACGACATCCGTGCTCCTTATGTCGGCCTCGCGGCGTTCACGCACAAAGGCGGCCTGCACGTCCACGCCGTGCAAAAACTTGCCCGCACCTACGAGCACGTCGATCCGGCGCTCGTCGGGAACGAACGTATCATCTCCATCTCGGACATGTCCGGCCAGTCGAACGTGCTGGTGAAGGCCGAAGGCATGGGCTTCAAATTCGCCAAGGGTGCTCCCGAGGTGCAGAAGATCCTCGCCGAAGTGAAACACCTCGAAAGCGAAGGCTATGAATTCGAGGCCGCCGAAGCGTCCTTCGAAATGCTCATCCGCAAGCAGATCGGCCAGTACTCCCCGGTCTTCGATCTCATCGAGTATCACTCCACGCACCGCTTCCACGGCGGCCAGCATGGCTTTGAAACCTGCGAGGCCACCATCAAGCTCGAAATCGGCGACGAGCGCGTTTACACCGTCGATGAAGGCGACGGCCCCGTGAATGCGCTCGACAATGCCCTGCGCAAGGCCCTCCTGCCCTTCTTCCCGGCGCTCAAAGACATGCGTCTGGCAGACTACAAGGTCCGGATCATCGACGGCGGTACGGGAACGGCGGCGAAGACCCGCGTGCTCATCACCAGCACCGACGGCAACGCCACCTGGGGCACCGTCGGCGTGAGTTGCAACATCATCGACGCGAGCTGGAAGGCCCTCGTCGATGGCATCGAGTACTTTCTGCTCAAAAAGGCGGCTTAGACCGCCTTCAAGCCCGCTGCCTCCAGCACGGCCAGCAAATCTGGCGGCAGCGGTGCTTTCACACTCAGCATCTGGCCGGACGCCGGATGTTTTAAGCGCAGTTCATGCGCATGCAGAAACAACCGTTTCGCACTGATGCTTTTCCGCAGCTTGCGGTTCAAATCGAACGAGCCGTACACATCATCTCCCACCAGCGGCAAATGTCGCGAAGCCGCCTGCACGCGGATTTGATGGGTCTTGCCCGTGATCAGTTCGATCTCAAGCAGTACGACACGATGAGGCGCATTGACCTCGATCACACGATACTTCGCCTCGGCATTGGGTCGTGCACCGTGGCGCACGGTTGTGCGCACCTGATGCTTCGCATGGGCCGTCACCAAATGATCCAACCACACGCCCTCGGGCTTCACACCACCTCCGCTGCATAGCGCAAGGTACTTTTTGTGCACCCGTTCGGCCTCGAACGCCTCGCGGCACGCCGCCGCAGTCTTTTCATCCTTGGCTCCGAGCAAAACGCCCGAGGTGTCCTGGTCGAGGCGGTGAATCAACCACACATTGCCTGCGGACGTCTTGAAGCAGCGCCGGTCATGATCATAACTTCCCTCGAACGCCGCAGGCTGAGATTTGGCCGCCTTCGGATTCGGATGTGAGAGCACTCCGTGCGGCTTGTTCACCACGATGAGAAAACGATCCTCATGAAGGATGTCGCAGCGGGTCATGACGGAGGTGGGGATCATTTCGGCTGATACTTCTTCACCAGATAGTCTTCCAGCGCATCACGCCAGTTTCGAATCGGGCGGCCGAGCAGGTTTTGCAGCTTCGAGTTGCTCATCTGCGTCATCAATGGCCGCAGCGCCTTGAACTGCGTGAGACTGGCCAGTTTGACCGGCTGCACGCGGGCGGTTTTCACCGGCAGGCCCAGCCGTTGCGCCACCTCCAACGCAGCCTCAGCCCAGGAATGCCAGGACGCGGCGCCTGAATTGCACAGATGCAGCACGCCTCTTGTTTCAGGATGATCGTGGATGATTCGCTCAATCCAGCCGCAGATGTCCGCGTTGCTTGTCGGGACCGATACTTTGTCCGCCACTGCGCTCAGTTCGTCCGTTTGCAACGCACGTTCGATGACGTTGTCGGGGTGGCTCGGTTTGTCGGGGCCAAACAACCACGAAACGCGTGCGACGAGCGCGGCAGGAGAAGCCGCGATCACCGCCAGTTCGCCCTCACGTTTCGTGCGGCCATAGACATTGACGGGCCACGTCTCGTCCTCCTCCCGCCAGGGATCGTGCGGCTCGCCACTGAACACGTAGTCGGTGCTGAAGTGGATCATGCGCGCACCGCGCTCCTGACAGCAGGCCGCGATGGCCTGCGGTGCCGCCACATTGGCCAAAAATGCCTTCTCCGGCTGAACTTCGCAGGCATCCGGACTGGTCATGCCCGCAGCGTTGAGCAGGACATCAAACCGCTGCGCCGCCAGTCTTTCCGCGATGATCTCAGACTTCTCAAAATCCATTTCAGCACGCCCCCAGCACACCGTCTCATGGCCGGATGAAAAGTGGCGCTGCAACGCACGCCCCAGGCCGCCGGTGGCGCCAAGGATGAGGATGCGGGGAGATGGCATGGGGCATGCTTGCCACGCCTCCTGCGCTTGCAAAAGGCAAAAGGCATGTCCAAAGATGGGCGCACGTTTGTTTGGATGAGTGATGAGCAGCCCAGGATTGTGATTGTCGGCGCCGGCCTTGCGGGGCTGGCCTGTGCCCGCGTCCTGGCGGCGGCAGGCTGTCCATTCAGGATTCTGGAGGCTTCCAATGCCGTTGGCGGGCGCGTGCGCACCGACGTTGTCGATGGCTTTTTGCTCGACCGGGGCTTTCAGGTTTTTCTTCCTGCCTACCCGGAGGCCAGGCGGGTGCTTGACTATGAGGCGCTCGATCTGCGGCCAATCTACCGCGGTGTGGACATCTTCGTGAAGAACCGCTTTTACCGTATGGCGGACCCGCTGGCACACCCCCTCATGGCGGCGAAAAACTTCCGCGATGAAATCGTCACCCTGCGCGACAAATGGACCACCCTGCTGCTGCGCAAGGAGGTTTTCGGCCTGCGGGTGCCACCGCGTGAACTCGAGGACATGGAAAGCGAAGACTACCTCCGCGACTTCGGTTTCTCCGAAAGCATGATCGACCGTTTTTTTCGCCCGTTCTTTGGCGGGGTGTTTCTGGAGAAGGATCTGCGCACCAGCGCCCGCATGCTGCTCTTTTTGTTTTCAATGTTTGATCGCGCGGGCAGCGCGCTCCCGGCACGTGGCATGCAGTCGATCCCCGACCAGCTCGCCATGGCGCTGCCGCCGGGCAGCCTGCGTTTGAATGCGCCGGTATCCGCCGTGCGGGCCGGTGAAGTCACTTTGGACACGGGGGAAGTGCTGCATGCGGATCACGTCATTGTGGCGGTGAGCGAAGAAGTGGCGCACCGCCTTCTGCCGCCAACGGGTGCCGCGACGTTGCTGCCCAGCCGCTCGACCACCTGCATGTACTTTGCCGCCGGCGAGACGCCTTCGAGGGATCCGATCCTGCATCTCGATGGCGACGGCCGCGGCCCGGTGAACAGCATCACCGTGCTTTCGCAAGTCTCACCACACTACGCCCCGCCGGGACAGCATCTCATCTCCGCCTCCATCATCGGTGCCCCGTCAAGCACCGAGCTGGAACAGGTCGTGCGCGAGCAGATGCGACAGTGGTTCGGTGAAGCCGTCGTCTCCCGGTGGCGGCACCTGCGCACCTATCAGATCCGCCATGCGCAGCCGGAGGGCAGGCAGCTTCGACTCGGAAATGGACCGCTTTCCGCCGTGATCGAACCGGGACTGTATCGCTGCGGTGACTGGTGTGAGGATGTCTCGATCAACGGCGCACTTCTCAGCGGCCGTCGATGTGGAGAGGCGGTAATGAAAGCGTTGGGAGAACCGAGCCCGGATTGACGGTGGCCGGACTGGCTTCCGTGGGCATCATAAAGGGGTTGATCGTGGCCGGCGCGTTGTTGAGTCGTACTTCCACCTTGGTGGCTCCAAATTTTTCCGGGTTCTTGTCGGCGATCGTTCGCAGTTCTTGCGCGACCCCTTCCACGTCGCCTCGGTTCTTGAGATCCTTGATGGTCAGCGTCGTGAATCCCGCACCTGCCTGCACGTCGATCTTGCTGGCTGGCACCCCCATTTTCACATGAATCAACTCCTCCCAGGCACTGGCGTGCTGGAGGTCTGGCAGCAGGACGAGCCCGGCCTTGTGCAGCCTCTCCTCCTCCTTCAAGTCGCGGGCGGGAAGGTCCGTTGTTTTACTCTGGCAGGCGGCGAGACAGGCAGCGGCAATGAGGAGGACGAGTCTTGAGATCACAGTTTGAGGAAGGCTTTCTGCTTATACAGCCACCAGCAGATCAGCCAAAGCACAAAAAGCACGCCACAACGCTCAATGACCGGCGTCCAATAGGCTGGAAAGGCCGCGTCTGGCAGATGCTTGTGAAGGTTGTCCCGAATCCATCCGGCGCACAGGCTGTGCAGCAGATAAATCGCGATGCTGTTCATGCCGACGACCACCAGCGGAAACACCAGACGCCGCATGCCGGCGATCTCCACCAGCCAGTAGAAGACCGCGAGCAGGATGAGCACCCAGCCGCCGCTCAGGATGGCCCACGAGGGCGTCCAGATGCGCTTCACCACCGGCAGCACCGTGTATTGATCCAATTGCGCGCCCACCACCGGCAGCACCTTGAGGTCAAGCCCCGTCCCCACCAGCACCAGCACGATGCCTGTGATCAGAAGGGTCGCGCACTTGCGTTTGTCCGTATGCAGGCTGCGCATGAGATAGTGGCCCGTAAGCGCTCCGCCAAGCATCGTGGCCAGGGCCGGAACAAAATTCAGCGTCTGATAGCCGCCGGGATTGTATTGAAAAGCCTGCGCCTGCGGCAGCAGGTTCAAGAACCAGCGGTCAAAGCCGGCCGCGGCATTCGTGTGGATGTTCCAATGGGCGGAGAATCCCTGCAGGACCGCATGCTCGGTTCCTTTCATGCCCGCGATGGCTGCGAGATCCTGCGCCGAGGGCAGCGGGTGATTGATGAAGAACCACGAGTAACCGGCCAGGATCAAGATGATCCCCGACACCACAAATTCCCAGCCCAGGCGCGAGAGAAGAAAGAGAACAAAGTAACCGAGGCCGATCTGCGCCAGCACGTTGGTAAACAGGAAGACGGTATGCTTGTCCCCCGCGTGCGTGGCCAGCATCACCCCCAGAGCCACCAGCAGGATCGCGCGGGAGAGCGCATGCCAGGCCATGCCAAAGAACGACTGCCCATGCTCCCGCCGTTTTGCATACGAGAACGGCACCGCCACGCCGACCATGAACATGAAGCTCGGCTGAATCAGATCCCACAGCGAGCAACCCTGCCAGGCCTGGTGCTCGAACTGCGGCTTGATGAACTCCCACCATGACCCCGGATGTGCCGCCGCCATCTGCACAATGCCAAAGCCCGAAGAGGCCATCAGCAGCATGATGAATCCTCGAAACGCATCGAGGGAGAGGAGACGATTGTTGGTGGTGGTTGGTTCCATGGTGGGAACCAGAACGCCGGCAGCCAACACCAGCTATCGAAAGCCGGTCAGGTATTGATCAGGCGGCCTTGAGCACTTCGTGCGTGTGAATCGCCGGATTCACAATGTCACGGACGAACTGGGAAGGCTCCGCTCCTTCGCCGAAGACATAGATGCGGGTGCGCAGCGTGAGTTTTTGAAGCTCAAAACCGGGCTCCGGCGTGCTGCGGTAGTAGTTGAGGATCATCTCCTTTTCCAAGTCCAGCGCCGCGCCCTTCATCCCGTACTCGAGGACAAAAGAGGCCTTTTCAAAGGCAGGCTGGCCACCCACACGGGCCTCCTGGCTGATCGGGTCGATCAGAACCTTCTCCACAAAAGCTTTCAGCGCCGCCTCATCCCCCTCGAACTCGATCTTGTACACACGTCCCTCACGATATTTCAAAGGCAGGGGATGCGGAGCGTAGAGCAGCTTGTGGCAGTCGCTTTCAGTGTCGAACTTGCCGAGGATTTCGAAGATTTGGGTCACAGCGGTGGCGGGGGATGGTTGCCTTCCTCCCTAGCGAGAACCCCCGCCAGCGCAAGCCCGCAGCCGTCTGCCGTGAAGTCCCTCTTGCCACCCCTGCCCCGGCCTGCTAGAACTTGGCCGTTATGCCTCGTATTCAATTCACCACCCCTGAAGGTGCCTCCGGTGCCCTCGACCTCGACGCTGAACGCATGACCCTGGGTCGTGCCGACGACAACCAGCTCGTCATCGCCGATGACTCGATTTCCAGCCACCACGGCGAGGTCGTTTTCGACGGCGCTTCTTGGACGCTGACTGATCTCGGCTCCACCAACGGCACCAAGGTCGGCGGAGCACGGGTCGAGAGCATCGTTCTCGCCTCTGGAGCCGCTTTTCAGCTCGGCAATGTGAATTGCGTCTTTGTGGGTGATGGTGAAGAAGAAGCCGCCTACAACGCCCCGACCATCACGGTCTCCACCCCCTCCAGCGGCTACGGCAGCCATCCCTATGACAGGAGCCTGCGCCGGGGCTTTGGTCCGAAGGTGAAGGAAAAGAGTTCGGGTGGTGGAATGCTCACTCTTCTCGGCGTTCTCGGCCTCGCAGCCTGCGGAGCCGCCGTCTATTTCGCAATGCAAATGGGAGCATCTTAAGCCTGCACAACGCACGCGCTCGCGGCCCCGGCTCCCGTTGGGAGCACGTCAGTGGTCTCCATGACTGCGATGGCACGGCTTGCGCGTCCTGAAACCACCCCCTGCGGCTCCCCCATGCCGCCATCCCAAGAACAAGAATCCATGTCTAACACAATCATTGTCGGCGCCCAGTGGGGCGACGAAGGAAAAGGAAAAATCGTCGATTACCTCACCGAGAAGACGGACGTCGTCGTCCGCGCCGCCGGTGGCAACAATGCCGGCCACACGGTCATCAGCAACGGCACGAAGTACATCCTGCATCTCATCCCCTCGGGCATCCTTTGGAAGGACAAAATCTGCGTCATCGGCAACGGCGTCGTCATGGACCCCATCGGCCTGCTTGAAGAAATGGCCAAGCTGCGCGGCCAGGGCGTCAACATCACGCCGGAAAACCTTCTCATCAGCGAAACCGCCCATTTGGTGATGCCTTATCACCGTGGTCTCGACAAAGCCCGCGAAGCCAAACGCGGCGACAAGAAAATCGGCACGACGGGACGTGGCATCGGCCCGGCGTATGCCGACAAGGTCGAACGCGACGGCCTGCGCACCATCCTGATGACCCAGCCCGAGATTTTCGAAGAGGAACTTCGTGACCGGCTCGCCCGTCACAACGTCACCTTCGCCGAACTCGGTGTGGACCTCGTTCCCGTCGAAGAAACTGTCAAGGTCATGCTCGAAGCCGCCAAGACGCTGGCTCCGCACATCACCAACACCACGGTCTATCTGCACGAGGCCATCAAAGCCGGCAAAAACCTGCTCTTCGAAGGCGCCCAGGGCACCTACCTCGACATCGACCACGGCACCTACCCGTTTGTCACCTCGTCGAACACCACCTCCGGCGGCGCTTGCACGGGTTCCGGCGTTCCGCCGCGCATGATCGACAAAGTCGTCGCCGTGGGCAAGGCCTACACCACCCGCGTCGGCTCCGGCCCGTTCGTCACCGAGAACGAAGACATCGGCGACATGCTGCACAACATGGGCCGTGAATTCGGCGCCACCACCGGCCGCGCCCGCCGCTGCGGCTGGCTGGACTCCGTCCTCGTTCGCTACGCCGTCATGCTCAATGGCGCCGACGAACTCGCCATCACCAACCTCGACGGCCTCGATGGTCTCGACACCGTGCAAATCTGCACCGCCTACAAGCTGCGTGGCAAGACCTTGAACTACCCGCCGAGCACCGCCGCCGACCTCGCCGCCTGCGAGCCAGTTTACGAAACCCACCAGGGCTGGAAACAGGACCTCAGCGGCATCAAAAAGTTCGCCGATCTTCCCGACCTCGCCAAAGCCTACCTCAAGCGCCTCGAGGAGCTCACCGGTGCCCGCGTCAGCCTCGTCGGCGTCGGTCCGGACCGCGAACAGACGCTCGTGGCCTGACCCGCAAACCGCCTACATTCCATTTGACGGCGGCTTCCATTCCCCTACTCTTCCGGCCCTTTTCCCAAACCTACCCAGACCCGTTATGACCGAAATTCAGATCCGCAAAGGCGAGCCCGTTGACCGCGCTCTCAAACGCCTCAAGACCCGCCTTGAAATGGACGGCATTCTTGAAGAAGTCCGCCGCCTCCGCGCCCATGAAACCCCGAAAGAGCGCACCAAGCGCAAGGCCCGTGCCGCTGCCAAGCGTGGCAAGATCCGCTATCGCTTCACTCTTCCCAAGGCTCCCGGCGCTCCTGACGCCCCCCCTTCCGCATAATTCGGCACAGGGAAAAGAATCTTCAAAAGGGCGGCTTCCGAGCCGCCCTTTTTTGTGCCCGCATCACTCACGCATGCGCCGCCACGCCTTCTGGTTCCCTCGCCCCTTTCGGGAGAGGGCCAGGGTGAGGGGCGGCTGAGTTGCCTGCCGACCTCCGAAACGTGAACGCCACCAGTGACAGCGTGCACACCGAGCTCAACGGCATCAAAATCGCCGCCGCCAGCGGACTCAGATGCCCCGAGAGCCCGACCACCGCAGTGGCGATGTTATAAGTCACCGAAAACGCAAACACGCGCCGCGTCGCCGAGCGATGCAGCTTCGCCACATTCATCAACCCGCTCACAAAACGCAGGCTATGGCCCAGGAAGAAGAAATCCGCCTTCTGCTCCAGGAAACTGCGCCCCGTGACCGGACTGCCCGCGCACAACGCCTCATCGAAGGCCAGGCTGTCATTCGCGCCATCGCCCACATAGAGCGTGTCATCACGATTCCGTCCGCGCAGCCACTGCGCCTTCGCTTCCGGCGTCAATTCCGCCCGCCAGCACGTTTCCGGTAGCTCCAGCTTCCGCGCGATGTCCTCAACCTTCGGCGCACGATCTCCGCTGAGCACGCAGACCTCGATTTGACGCTCCCGCAGATGCCGCACCTCCAGCAACGACTCTGCGCGCAGCTCATCGCGGAAACGAAACGCTGCTAGCACAATTCCATCACGCGTCAGCACCGCATCACCTGCGATGGCCGCCTCCGGTCTGCCCAAACGCCACTCACGACCGTTCGTATCGCTGAAAGCCAGGCCATGCCCCACGGTTTCCTTCACCGTGCAGTCATCCAGCGCTTGCGAATCGCCCTCAAACGCCACCGCGTCATACAAACTACGGCTGACCGGATGCAGATTGCCCGTCACCAGATGACGCAATGCCGCGCGGGATTCCGCATCCAGCGCACGCAGCACCTCGGGATTCTCCAACACCGGGTTCTCCAGCGTCAGCGTGCCTGTTTTATCAAACACCACGCGCTTCACGCGCATCAGCCGCTTCCACAGGCCCAGCGTGCGCACAAACACGCCCAGCTTTTCCGCGCGTGACGCCGCCATCTCCTCGGCCAGCGGCACCGCCACGCCCAGCGCGCATGGACACGACACCACGAAGATCGAAATCATCACCTGCAAGGCCTGCACGATGCCAGAGCCCTGACTCCACCACCAGATCGCTCCCGCGAACCCCGTGACAACGACGGCCACCAGATAGGCACGCAGGATCTTCTCCAGCCGCACATCGCGAAACTCCGCCTCACGCCGCGCATCGAGCAGACGACGCAACGTCGAGTCCTCCCACGTCTCCACGGCTTCCACCGCCAGCGCCTGCGTGCCGATGTTCAACGCGCCCGAGGGCAACAACTGCCCCGTCTCACGCGCCTGTGCCTCGCTCTCACCATTGATCCACTCCAGGCTCACCGAGGCATCCTCGCTCACGAGTTTGGCCGCCACCGGCACGGTTTGTCCCGGCTTCACCACAAACTGCACGCCTGACTTCAAAGACGCCACCGGCTGCATCTCTTCCATGCCGGTTTCGTTGATCACGCTCACCGCGTCCGGGATCGACGTGTCGCGCATCAAGCGCCGACGATTCCGATCCACCGCCG
>DAORHS010000078.1:0-10920 GCA_035438165.1 Prosthecobacter sp. | reverse complement strand
GGATGTTTTCGATCAAACGATCCACCGCCTCGTGCTGGGAATCGACATACGTTCCCTGAAACGCGCCGGCAGAAACGCCGACTGCCAGTTCTCCGCGCTTTTGATCGGCATGCCGCCGGGACACATCGCGATGAAACCCGGCAGGTTCTCATTCGCGCTGCCGAGGCCATAGGACAGCCACGCGCCCATGCTGGGCCGTGCCTGGATCGAATCGCCGCAGTTCATGAGCATCAGCGACGGCTCATGGTTCGGCACCTGCGCCTGCATCGAGCGGATCACCGCGATGTCGTCGATGTGCGCCGCAGTTTTGGCAAACAGCTCACTCACCTCGATCCCGCTCTGCCCGTAACGCTGAAACTTGAACGGTGAGGGAAATGCCGCGCCCGTCTTTCGCTCCGTGATGCGATGGCTTGGGACCTGTTTTCCCTCGTAGAGCTTGAGCGCAGGCTTCGGATCAAACGTATCGACATGCGACGGCCCACCGTTGAGGAAGAAATGAATCACCCGTTTTGCCTTCGGCGCGAAATGCGGCTTCGCGGCGTGCAAATCCGCCAAGCCGAGCGCCGCGAGGCCCATGCCCGAGCGGCGCAGAAAATCTCGTCGTGTGAGAGGCGGATTCATATCAATCAACAAACATGAACTCGTTCGAGAGCATCAGCACCTGCACGAGTTGCTCCCATGCGGTGAGTTGGGTTTTCGGCTGCGCGGAAAAGTCCTTCTGGGCATCCCAAGCGTCGCTTGGAGTGTCGCCGCCAGCGCCGGTGGTCGCGGTGACGGAGGGTGTGATCTTGGGAGTCCAGAGAAACTGGTCGCTGTTCAGGCCGTTGCCGATATCGACGATGAAATCGAGCGTGTCAACGGCTTGGAAGGCGATGGCGTCGAGGCTCAGATCCGCCTTGGATCCAAGGAGCGTCGTGCTGCGCAGTTTGCCGAGGCGCGAATGACTCACAAACGCACGAATGCCATCACCCACCTCGGGTTCGTGGATGAGTGTGGAATGCAGATCGTAGCTGCCTTCGGCTGGCGCGATCCAGCGACGCACGACGGCGTGCTTGCGATCATTGCCGGGATGGCCGCCTTCGGCGGTGAGTTGTGCCCAGCCGAGTTTTTCATTGGGCCACGCTTCATCACCCTGCCAGGCGCTGCCGGTGAAGTGCGGCAGCGGTTTGAAGTTCTTCACGCGCCCCGTGCTCTCATCCCATTCGCCATAGCCGTAGTGCCAGGACTTCGAGTGATCAGCCTCGGCGATGACGGGCTTGGCATCTGCTTGAACGAAGCGCTGCGCAAAAGCCAGTTCGTCGGATGTGGGACTGCGCTGGAAAAGCTTGGCGTAGATGTGGCGAATCTTTGCTTCGTCCGACTTGGATGCGGCAGCATTTTGAACGAGCGCCTTCGCCTGCTGCACGACAAAGGGATGATTTAGGCCGAAAAGCGCCTGTTGCGGCACGGTGGTTTCGGTGCGCTGGGGGATGGAGAGGTCGGGATTGGCGAAGTCGAAGGTGCGCATGACCATCGGCACGTTTTCGCGGTCCACGAGCGCGTAGAGCGTGCGACGTGTGTTGCTGGCGGCGAACAATCCTTCGGGTCGGCCACCCACGCGTAGATTCAGGCGGCCTGCGGCGGCGAGCCAGGCATCGCGTGCTTCCTCGAAGCTGAGGCGATGCGGGGGCATGCGGGCGAGGAATTTGTTGTCGGGATCGGCGTAGGACAAACTTCCAAGTTCGTCCTTGGAACGAGCTTGGAAGCTCGTTCTACGATACGTCTCCGACAACATGATCATGCGGTGCATCGCCTTGATGCTCCAGCCGGAGTCGATGAAGCGTTGAGCGAGCCAGTCGAGCAATTCGGGATGGCTGGGTGGGCTGCCTTGCTTGCCGAAATCGCTCGGTGTGCTCACGAGGCCGCGTCCAAAATGGTGCTGCCAGATGCGGTTCACCATCACGCGGGCAGTGAGCGGATTGCGCGGGTCGATGATGGCATGCGCGAGTTCCAAACGGCCGCTGCCATTCTTGAAGGGCTGCTGCGGGCCGAAGGCGCTCAGGAACTGCCGTGGCACCTCATCGCCTTTGGTGAGCGGATTGCCGCGCGTGAACACACGCGGAGTGCTGGGCAGCGGACGATCGACCAAAACCGTCGCGTGAGTCGATGCGGTGCTGTTTTTGATGATGAAGCGGTCCACCTCGCCTTGCGACTTCCAGAGCTCGGTGATGATGCCGCTCGGAAAATACATCTCAATATTCGCAATGTGCTCATCAGGCACATGGGCGGGCGAGTCGAGGCTCTTGAGCACTTCCTCGGTCAATTCGACGCCCGGATGTTTTTCCATCCACGCCTTCCAGCGATGCACGATGAAGGGATTGAGGTCTTTCTCTTCAATGATCTGGTCAAAGCCTTGTTCGGGATATTTTTCCAGTTCGGTCACGGCCTTGCGGTAGTCCGCAAGCCTCGCCCGCGTGCGCGCCATCTGCTCCTCGCGGCGTTTCGTCATCAGATCGCGGTTCTTTTTCACCAACGCGGTCAATTCGGCGTTTTCGGCCGCCGTGGCGGGCACGAGAGCCTCGGCACTGCTCTGGAAGACGCCGTAGAGCGCGTAGTAGTCGCGCGTGGGGATGGGATCGAACTTGTGATCGTGACAACGGGCGCAGGCGACCGTGAGGCCAAGTGTGCCTCGCGTGACGACATCAATGCGGTCGTCGATGATGTCATGCGTGACGCCGAGAAAACGCCGCCCGAGCGTGAGAAAGCCCATCGCGGCGAGATCGGGCGACTTCGGCGGCACGACCTGATCGGCGGCGACTTGCAGCAGCAGGAAGCGGTCATACGGCATGTCTTCGTTCAGCGCACGCACGACCCAGTCGCGATACGGCGTGGCATGCACCCAGTTCTTTTCCTCGCGGGCATAGACGTAGCCTTTGGTGTCCGAGTAGCGGGCCACGTCCAGCCAGTGGCGTGCCCATTGCTCGCCGTAGTGGGGGGAGGCGAGCAATTGATCGACGAACTGCTCATAAGGCACGTCTGTTCGCTCCGGCGGCAGCCCCGTGAGATCAAAACTGGCACGGCGGGCCAGCGTGCGGGCATCGGCGCGTGACGAAGGCTTCAAACCGTTCTCGGCGAGCTTTTTCAGAATGAACTCGTCGATGCTGGTGCCTTTGACCGGCTTCAGCGGCTGAAACGCCCAGTGCTCCGCCGAGAAGAGACTCGTGGAGACGAACAAGATGCCAAGCTGGAGGAGACGATGAAACACAGCGTGAATCAATACGCCTCAGCCCTGCTTGATCCTTCCCCCGTGAAGATTTGGACGAACAGCGCATCGACAGCGGCGGTTTACCCGTTTATCTCGCAGCATGTTCACAGGTCTCGTCGAAACCACTGGCAATGTCATTTCCCTGGAGCCACGCGGCGAAAGCGCGCGGCTGACAGTGAACGTGGGCGTGATGGCATCCGAGCTGATTGATGGCGAAAGCGTGGCAGTAAATGGCTGCTGTCTTACGGTGACTGCGAAGGATGCGGCGGAGCAGACGGCGTGTTTTGATCTGCTGATGCAAACGCTGAAGGTGACGAGCCTCGGTGACCTGAAGACCGGCTCACTGGTCAATCTGGAGCGGGCGATGGCCATGGGCGCGCGGTTTGGCGGCCACTTTGTCCAGGGGCATGTGGATGCGACGGTGAAGGTCATCGACTGGAGCGAGCACGGGCAGGATCACCGGCTGGAGGTCGAGATTCCGCCGGAGCATCGTGGTTTGATCATTCCGAAGGGCTCGATCTGCCTCGACGGCATCTCGCTCACTGCGGCGGAGGTTACAGATAGCACGGTGGTGTGCTGGATCATCCCGCACACGTTTCAACTGACGAATCTGCACACGAAAAAGCCGGGTGACCGGCTGAATGTGGAATTCGACATGCTCGGCAAATATGTGCGCGAGCTGATGCGACATGCCTGACCAGACCGGCTAAAGCCGGGACTGCAATACTCGGAAGCTACGAGTATTTAACGTCCTTGCGCGGCTCCATCTCGAAGGCGGTGGATTCCTGCTCGGAGATGTTGGGCTTGAGGACCTCCTCGCGGAATTTGATGTAGTGCGGGTCGTCCTGGCAGATGGCGAGCTTGTCCATGCTCTCGACCTCGAGATAGACGAACCACGGGTAAGGCTCGGAAGGATTGACGCGCTTGCCGGTTTTGACGGTGAGCACCTCGGGCACGCGAAGGAGCATCACGCGGGTCTGGGACATCATGTGCTCCAGCTTTTCCTCCGTGACCTGGGGCTTGAGCTGAAACAGGCTGAGGTAGGCGATCATGGAAGCGACGGGTGTGTCTGCGGTGACGCCGGACTATGATTTCCAGTCGAGGACACCCTTTTTCCAGGCATACACAAAGGCGACGAGCAGGATGGAGACGAAACCGGTGGCAACCGCGAGGATGGAGGGGCCAAAGGCGGCAAGGTAGTCCTTGTAGATGATGGACCACGGGTAGAGAAAGACGACTTCGATGTCGAAGAGCACGAAGAGCATCGCCACGATGTAAAACTTCACACTGAAACGCGGCTGGCTTTCTCCCACAGGAAGCATGCCGCACTCATAGGCGGAGTCCTTGATGGTGTTGCGTTTGGCGGATTTGCCGAGGAGCGCGGAGGCGACGAGGGTCACGACGGCGAAACCACCGGCGATGACGATCTGGAGCAGAACGGGGATGTAATTCTCAAACATGGGGTGAATGACCGCGAATGGGTAGCGAGAGGCGGAGCAGCGTCAAACCCGGAAACAAAAAGGGCCGCCCTGTCCGAGACAGGGCGGCCCGCAAAAGGGGCCATCTTTAACCGCGTGCCGCCGAGGCAGCTGCGCTGCGCGCACCCACAGCAGCACTACGGGCGGCGATGGCGGCGTTGTGTGCGGCACGGAGACCATCGAGACCCCGATAGGTCTTGGCCACCTTGGCACAAAGGCCGCGGCTGACGAGATTCTGCAGCTTCTCGTAGGAGCGCAGGCGAAGCATTTCTTCTCCACCGCTCACTGCGTTCTTGAGCTTGAGGTTGTCATACACAAGGCCGAATAGTGTGTTGAATTCATATGTCTCCGGCTTTGAGAGGACATTGACTAACTCGTCCGTGACATGATCAGGGACTCGGCGGGAGAAGCGTGTCTTGCGTGTCGGTGTGGTAGTAGGCATATGGACCTTCAGCCTAGCACATCCTTGGCATCTTTGCGACGGTTTTGTGAGTACCGGCGGATTTTTCTCCTACGCGGCATGCGCAGCGATAGAAATGGCCGTTTGACCACGTTTTTTGCAACTGGCGAGGCTGTGCCGGTACTTACATGGCATGGGCGAATTGCAGTCAGTTAAGTGGTTGCAGTCCGCAAAGCGGCGGAACGGCTACTTTGCCGAGATCCGGTAGAGCGCTTTCTTGGTGCGAATGAACAGAGATCCGTCAGCCACCGCAGGGGAGGAGGTGATGGGCTCGGCAAGCTGGTTTTTTCCGACCAGTTCGAATTTTTCCGGTGAGGCGCGGACAAAAAAACTTTGGCCGCGATCATTGGAAAACAACAACTTATCTCCCAAAACCAAGGGGCAGGGCAGGTGCTGCCCTTCCAGCCGGTCCTCCCAAAGATCTTTCCCAGTCCGGGCCTCGACGGCGCTCACGATGCCGCCCCGGGTGGTTTGAAACAGAATGCCGTTGACCAGCACCGGCGCAGACTCGCTGGCGTTGCGTTTCTCGCGGTCCCAGAGGACATGGCTTTCGGTGATGTCGCCGGTCATCTTGTCATCAATGCGGACGCCGAGGGTGTGGGCGCGTTCGGAGCCGGTGTTGAGAATGAGGAGGCCGCCGAGCTGGAGCGGAGGGATGGCGGCGTTGAAGCCGCCGTGACGAATGGTCCAGAGTTCTTTGCCGGTTTTGACCTCGTACCCAAATGCGGCACGTGAACCGATTGAGACGAGCACTTCTTTTCCCGCGATATCAAACACCGCCGGAGTGTGGTAGGCTTTGCGCATGTCGCCGTCGCGCGTTGGGTGGCCGTCTTTGTCGAGATCGCCGTAGTCGGTGGAGCGCGGGGTCTTCCAGACGGTTTGACCGGTCCTCTTGTCGAGCGCGGTGACAAACTGCTCGTTGATGCCGTCAAAGGTGAGGATCAGCAGATCGCCGTGGATGATTGGGGATGAACCCGGGCCGCGGAAATGGCGCACATTGATGTCCCGACGTTCCCATTCCTTCTTCCCGGTTACCGGATTGATGCGTGCGGTGCCGTAGGTGCCGAAGTGCACGTACAATGCGTCCGCTTCGAGCACGGGCGATGGCGCAGCGTAGTTGTTCAGCGGGTTGCCCAGCTCCTCGGGGGCGGGATTTTCAAAGACCAGCATGTGATGGGCGATCTTTCCGCTGTGACGGTCGATGCCATAGACGAACTGCTGTTTGCCATCGGTTGTCGCTGCGGTGAACCAGATCATGTCTCCGCCGACAACGGGAGAAGAATGGCCTTCGCCCTCGAGTTCGGTGCGCCAGACGATGTTTTTGCCGGACTCTCCATCCCACTCCAGCGGGATGCGCGCGACATCCGCCGCAGGCACGGTGCTGTCATGCGAGGGGCCGTTTTTCGCCGGCCAGAACAAAGGAGTGGTGGCCGGCTGGGCGCTTGAAAGAGCGGACAGCAGGACAAGGAGAAGAGGCGTGAGAGCTGGCGTGCGGATCATGGGCGTGAAGTTGACGAAGCTGGCTGGAAATTCTTTCGCATGGGAAAAGAGCATGCATGGTTGGCGGCATCCAGCCGTATCCACCGACGATCATGAAAAAAGCCATTCTCACCTGCCTCGCCTTCAGTCTCTGTGCTTTCACGCTTTGCGCCGAGGACAGTCTCAATGAACAACTGCGTCGCGCTGCCGAGAAACTGAAAAATGAATTCTCCAAGGTGAAGGAGCAGGGCGAGGTCAAAGGGCGTGAATGGTACAAAAAAGCCAAGGACCACCTCACCACCAGCCGGGAGGAGTATCTCAAAAAAGCCGGCGACGCACTCTCCCGCTGGAAGGCCGACATCGAGGTGCTCAAGGAACAAGGAGGTCGTGACTACTTCCAAACGCGTGTCGCCGCCCTGGAACAGCATCACACCTTTGCGTCAAAGGAGCTGGAGACGCTGACGGGGGTCACCGAGGAAGCCCAGTTCCGCGCACGACAGAAGAGCTTCGACAAGACGCTCTGGACGCTGGAGGCCGCCGTCGAACAGGCGCAGGAAGAGGCCGGTTTGTAGGCCAAGGCCCGCCCAAAAGCACGCAAATGCCGCAGGGTATTGTGTCCCGGGGCGATTTATGATGAAATGACCATTCAACCGATCACACCATGAAAAAGCTCCTTCACATCATCGCCGCCATTGACTTCACGCCGTCCTGTCGAAATGCACTGCGTGAAGCCGCACGCCGCTGTTCGCTCGATGGTGCCGCCATCACCGCCGTGCATGTCATGGACGAATTTCTGGTGCATGAGCTCAAGGGCGCGCTTTCGACCGATCAGGCCACCATCCGCGCCGAATGGCTGGAGCGGTTGAGGAAGTTTGTGGCAGAGTCCGAGGTCGGAGCCGTTTCCGTGGAGGCCGAGGTGCGCATCGGGAATCCGTTTGCCGAACTCGTCGAAGCCTGCCGCGCCCACAGCGCGGATCTGCTTGTCATGGGGGCGAAGGGATCGAAGAACGAGCCCCACCGCATCGGGGTCATTGCCGCCAAGTGCGTGCGCAAAGCGCCCGTGGATGTCCTGGTGGTGCGCGAAGATGCGCAGGGGCCGTTCCAGAAGATCGTGACCTGCGTGGACTTCTCCGAAAACTCCGCCAAGGCCGTGCAATGTGCGCTGCATGTGGCGCAGCAGGACGGGGCCTCACTCGACTGCCTGCATGTGTTTCAGAGCGCCCTTGCCATGTCGCTCGACTATGGCGGTTTTGCCCCGTCTCTGCCCGCCACGTACGACCCCGAGGCGGTGGCGAACTGGCGCAGGGATCTCGACGCCTTCCTTGCGCCGCTCACACGGGACGCGGGAGATGTCAAAGTCACCTCTCACATCAAGGAACGGGTCAACATCCGTGAAGCCATTCTGGATCATGTCAACGAGGTGCATGCCACTCTGGTGGTGCTCGGCACGCGGGGAAAGACCGGGCTGCGTGAACTCTTGATCGGCACCACGGCGGAAAAGATTGTGCAGAACGCCCCCTGCTCGATCCTCGCCGTGAAACCGGATGGATTTGTCACGGCCCCCGATTGAACCATGACCGTCCATGCAGCGCAAGAAGCCTGATGAACCCAGCATCGCCGAGCTGAAGGCGGCGCTTCAGGCCAGCGCACAGATCTCCAGCGCCATCGTCGAGACGGCAGTCAATGCGATCATCACGATCGACGAGAACTGCTTCATCGAGTCCGCGAACACGGCCACGGAGCGTCTCTTCGGCTACAAACGGGAGGAGATCATCGGCAAAAACATCAGCATGCTCATGCCGCAGCCGTACCGTGACCGGCACGACGGCTACGTGCACCGCTACCTGCGCACCGGCGTGAAACGCATCATCGGCATCGGGCGTGAAGCGCTCGCACAGCGCAAGGACGGCTCCGTGTTCCCGATCGATCTGTCCGTGGGAGAGGCGGTGCTTCCCAGCGGCCGCCGCATTTTCACCGGCATCATTCGCGACCTCACGGATCGCAAAGCGCTCGAAGACAAGATCCTCCACATCAGCGAGGAGGAGCAGGCGCGCATCGGCCAGGACATTCATGATGACCTGTGCCAGCAGCTCGCCGCCATCGGCTGCCTGGCGAAGGTGGCGCAGAAAAATCTCAGAAAATCCGGCAGTCCGGAGGCGCAAAGCCTGGAAGAGATCGTCCGTCTCGTCAGCAAGGCCAACACGCGCGCCCGCGAAACCTCGCGTGGCCTGATGCCTGTCGTGCTTGATTCCGGCGGCCTCATGGCCGCGTTGGAGGAGCTGGCGGAGAGCACCGCACGCGCCTACGAGATCAAATGCGCCTTCCGTTACGACAATCCGGTGCAGGTGAGCGACAATCAGATGTCCGTGCAGCTCTTCCGCATCGCCCAGGAGGCTGTTTCCAACGCTGTGAAGCACAGTCAGGCAAAGCGGGTCGATATTCACCTCGCCCGGCAGAGCGGCAGTATTGTCCTGACCGTGCGTGACAACGGCGTTGGCATTCCCGACAAAGCGGCGAAGGGAACTGGCATGGGGCTCTTGACCATGAACCATCGCGCTCAAATGATGGGCGGCACTGTCAGCGTCACTCCACGCCCCGCCGGCGGCACCCAGGTCATATGCAACGTTCCCGCACCAGCAAAGAATCCGTAAAGCGCGTTGTCCTCATCGACGACCATCCCATCATGCGCCACGGGCTGGCGCAGTTGATCCGTGCGGAGGACGGACTTGATGTCGTTGGCGAGGCCGGCAGCGCGCGTGAGGGGCTGGAGGTCGTGAGGAAGCTCAAGCCCGATCTTGCCGTCATCGACCTCACCCTGCCGGACAAAAACGGCCTCGAACTCGTCAAGGACATCCGTGCAGCGCTGCCGACCACGCAATGCCTGGTGCTTTCCATGCACGACGAGACGCTCTACGGTGAGCGTTCGCTGCGCGCAGGAGCACGCGGTTATGTGATGAAAGAAGAAGCTGCGGACCAGCTCGTCACCGCCATTCACAAAGTGCTCGCGGGAGGACTCTACGTCAGTGAAACGCTTAATGTGCGCATGCTGGAGCAGGTCTCCGGTGCGTCACGCGCCAAGGCCACCGGCATGGACTCTCTCACGGATCGCGAGCTCGAAATTCTCACGCTTGTCGGCAAAGGGGTGGCCACCAAGAACATCGCCTCCCAACTCAGCATCAGTGCGCGCACGGTCGAAGCTCACCGCGCCCACATCAAAGAAAAACTCGGGATCACCGACGGTGCCGCGCTGGTGCGCTACGCCGTGCAGTGGGTGGAAAGCCGCGCCAAAGTGTAGTGAAATTCAAGGCTGCAGGTATTCCGTCATGCCGTCGTAGCCATGCGTGACCTGGATTGGGTGGTGCCCGATCTCGGCGGCATGGACCACATCCGCGGAGGCGGGTGTTTTTGATCATGTTCACGAACGTTTTTCACGTGCGCATGCATGCGCGGCCGCTTTCCAAAAACATCGCCGGTGCTGGTTTTACGAAGGGGCGAGAGCGGTTTTACGCAGGGAAACAAGCCTAAATATTGATGAAATTTGCGTTGACGCTCCTTGGGACGCTCTCATAACCTCCGCGCACGGCAACAGCCGCCAACAACACTATGGCCAAGAAAGCAACCAAAGCAAAACCAGCAGCCAAGAAGGCTGTCAAAAAAGCAAAGCGTAAACCAAATCCTGCTCTCATGAAGCCGGTGCAGCCTGACGCGATCCTCGGAGTCGTCGTCGGGTCCAAGCCTGCTCCTCGTGGTCAGATCACGAAAAAGCTGTGGGACTACATCAAGAAGAACGGTCTCCAGGACGCCAAGAACAAGCGCAACATCAATGCTGATGACGCATTGAAGGCGGTGTTCGGCGGCAAGAAGACGGTGACAATGTTTGAGATGACCAAGCTGGTCTCCAAGCACATCGGCTGATTCACTCCTGAATTCCTCGACGCCGCGCCTGGTTCCGACCAGGCGCGGCGTTTTTTTTGTCATTGTCATTCAACGATGTGCAGGGTGCGGCGGGTTTTGTGCTCGCCTTTTGACCGCGTTCCCGCTAGCACGGTGGCAGTTTCATTTCACACCGGCCATGCCTGACGACGCGAAGACAAACCTCCTCTCTTCGATTTCGCTGCCTGGGGCACTGGCGGTGCCCACCGCCCTGGCGGGGGTCCTGATGCGGAATGACGAACAGCTCGAGACGCGGCGTACGGGGAGGGCGGAAGAGCATTGAGCAAGGAAAGAGAGTGGAACTCGGGGGTGGCCGGATACTTTAA
>DAORHS010000077.1:0-10923 GCA_035438165.1 Prosthecobacter sp. | reverse complement strand
GACTTCGACGAGACGCTGCACCCCGTCGCGGGCGAGTTCGCTCGGCGGATGCATGCGGCGTGCTTTCAAGTACCACGAAAGTGCGGAGCCGATCTGCCGCTTTTCCTCGTGCTGGCGACCATGCTCGATGGCGCTGACAAAGTCACTGGCCTTCACGCCGAGATCCGCGCGCAGGCGGGTGAGCTCAGGATCGTCCGGAAACAGCCGTGCTTTCTTTTCCACCATCTCCCAGGCCTGGGCCGGACTGCTGCGGGCGGTTTCAGTGGCGCCGTGGATGACCATCTCGACCTCGCCCATGTCGTTGAGCACCTTGCTCAGCTGCACCTGACGCGCAGGGTCGTTGATGGAGGCGGCAAGGAAACGCGCCTTGTCGTTGAAGATCTGGCGGTAGTTGCGCTGGCTGACGAGGCGGTCGAAGTCCATGAGTGCCTGCGCCTGGATGTCGGAGTTCTGTCCGACCATGTTGGAAAGCTCTCGCAGCTTGGGATTCGTGGGCCAGATCTCCGCGGCGGCCTTGATCTCGGAAGCGTAGGCGACCTGGTCGCCTTTGACGGCGGCGGCACGTGCGGCCTGCAGGCGCATGTCACTGATTGTCCGGGCCGTTTCGATGGCGGCCTGCGGCTTGGCATAATCAAAGTCCTTTGCGGCGGTCCTGAGCCGGACGACGACCTTTTCGGCTTCGCCGAAGTCACGCATTTCGAGGAAGGAGAGCAGCTGGTTGGAGTCGCGCACGAAGTCGAGCACCTTGACCTTTTCTTTCATGGGGAGACGGCGCACGCGTGGCAGGTATTCGCCGACGCCGAAGGCCTCCAGAAGGCGGTTGCCGGCGCTGTAGAGATCCTGGCGGAGCACGAGCTGCTCGAAGGCAACCAAGGCTTCATCGACGCTGCGGATGGCTTCGAGCGAGAGGCCGTCGATCATGCTGACGGTGGGCGGCACGCCGAAGCTGCTGGCGAGCGCCTTCTGCACGTCGCTGTCCTTGTCGAGTTGGAGGACGCTGTCGCCGTCGCGGAAAAGATGCGGGTAGAAACGGCAGGCGATGACGGCGTGCTCGAACCGGCGCTGCAGGAACATCTGGATGATGAGGGCCTGGAACTGCGTCTTGCTGGTGATTTCAGAGAGGCCCATCGCGGTCTCGTTCATCTTCATGCGGGCTTCGATTTCGGCGATGCCCTTGATGTAGCCGGAGGTGCGGCCGACGGTGGCGCTGTTGGTCTGGGCGTTTTGATTGGCCTGCTGCTGGCCTTGGCCGCCTTTCCCGCTGGTGCCGCTGCCGGGCGGGGCCAGCTGGTTGTTGTTCATGCCCATCTCGGCGTTCCATTCGAGCTGCTTGCGCCGTTTGAGCATTTCCTCGTTGGCCAACCTGCGGTCACCCACGCGCTTCTGCGAAGTCCACACGTCCCAGATCGAGTTGGCGACAGCATTGCAGAGGCCGCCGTCGATTCTGGCCGTGCCGGCCTCAGGCAGCAGGGCGTAGGCTTTCATGAGTTCCGGCGCGGGTTTGTGAGTGGGCGCCAGCAGTTCCATGATCTGCGCCATCACGTCGCGGTAGGCCTGGTCCTCGGCGCTGTTGGCCTCGGGCGTGGTGAGATAGACCTCGAAGCGCGAGCGCATCACCCGGTTGTTGCTGACGTTCCAGAGCTTGCCGTCCCAGGAGACATTTTCGCTGCCGGGATCGACGGCGGGCACCAGACCGCCGAGCAATTGCGCATCACTCTTCTTTTCACCGCCCGAGGTAGAGGAGCCCGTGGCGGGAGGCGGGGCGGCCGTGCCACCGGAGGCACCGGGAAGCACCTGGGCTGAAACGGGTGACAATCCGGCGAGAATGAGGACAAGGAGGAGCCGCTTCATGGGAAGATGGAATTACGATTTGATGAGTTCGAGCACTTTGAGCACGCCTGTTTCCAACACGAGAACCTTGAGGATGTAACGCTGCCCGCGCTGAATATTGGCGCCCTTGTAGTCCGGCGGCACCCAGACGGGGACAAAGGTGCTGGCCTGGCCGTCGCTGAGCTGCACGCTGAAGAGACGTCCGTCCGCACTGCGCCAGTTGTCCAGCCGGTCGTCCACGATGCCTTCGACCTTGTATTCATTGCCGCTCAGGGCGGTGGCGTTTTCCATGAACTCACCGGCGTCGAGATCGGTGACTCCGGTCATCGGATCCGTGGTCCGGTTCATCAAGGCGTAGCCGCCGCCGCCGATGACGGCGAGGATGGCGATCAAACCCAGCCAGTGGGCGGGACGGACTCCGGATTGGGCGCGGCGTGGCATGGGCTGATCAGTGGGAGTGAGTGTGGGACTGTGGCAGAAAACTAAAAATCGGCGACAATCGCTGGCTGTCCAATCCAAGATGGCGCAGCCTGCGGATCATGCAGGGCTCTGACAGAACTAATATCCGCACTTATCGCGAATCGTTTCAAGGAATCGGCTGCCGCACCGGCTGCATGACCCATCTGGCGCTGCTGGGGCTCCTCTGCCTGGCGGCCTTGGTGTGGGCCGTCAAAAATCGTGCCTGGGAGCTGAGCGTGACCGTGGAGATGCCGGCAACGAAGGCGGTGGAGGAACAACAGCCGGAGATGCCGCCGGAGAAGTGATCTCGCGGGCGGCGGCTCAAGGCAGGTGTCTCACTTTCGGGGTTCGGCTTCTTCTTCGATGTCGAAAAACTTCCCCGCAACACCCCAGGCCAGATCCGTGCGTGGCAGGATGCCGTCTCCGCCGATGTAGTAGCGGCTGAAGAGGATGTAGTTGTCACGCTGCACCCCGCTGCCGGTGCCGGCGGAGAAGATGGCGGCGACTTTCAGGCTCAGCGAGCCGGCGATGCCGTATTTCTGCTGCATGTGAGCACGGAACTCGGCCTCGTTTGGATTCGTGAGAGCGAGAACGACGGACAATGCGATGAGGAGGAACAGAATAAGTCTCATGACGTTGGCTTGGTTGGAGTGGCGGTTGGCGGACTTGCTGGGGGAGTCGTGTCAGAGCCGGCTCGTTTCCATTGGAACGAGCCCGGCGAGGCGCCGGGCACCTCGATCCATTCGCCAGTGCCGGCCTGCTGGGTGCGGAGCCGCCACTGCTCCGCCTCGATCTCGTGCAGCGGGCGGTTTGTTTCCTTCGCCTTCTGGCGCATGAGCAGCATGCGGTCGTCGTTTTCAGCGGCCACGGTTTTCTTCATCTGCGGTCCCCATTCGCCGGCAGGGACTTCGCGGATCAGCAGCAGGCCGCGATGATCCTCGCCCACGAGCTGGTTGTTTTTGAGCGTCTGAATCTCCTCCATGCGGTTGCGCATGCGCTGCGTGGCCTCGCTGGCGTTTTTCGTGGCCTCCTTGTCCAGAGGCTCGTCACCGCGATACTGATAAACGTCGAGGCGCATGTTGAGGTTCACCTCCAGCGGCTTTGGCGTCGTGATGGGTATCTCGGGCAGATGCTTGCAGGCGCCCAAGCCGAGCGTCCCCAGTGTCAGCGCGAGCCGGTTGAAATCACTCCACTGCATCAGCGGTTTCGGGTTTGCGTGGGTCCTCTTTCCAGCGGTGGTCATAGACATTCACGTCGATTTTGCGCGCGCCATACGGACCGGTGAACCGCAGGTGACCGCGGCCCTCACGTCCGTAAAAGCGTGCTTTGCCATCAATGTCCTCATACTCGAAGTCGCGCAGCGTTTCCAGTCCGATGCGGGTGATTTGATCGGCGATGACTCCTTTCTTCACCGGCGGCAGGTCGGAGATCATGTCGTTCAGCGCCTGAATGCTTAACTTCCCGCGCGAGCGGCTGTTGAACTCGGCGTCCGCCTGATACAGCTCGTTGATGTTGCCTGTGGCGACGATTTTGCCCGACGTCGTACCTTCAAGCAGGAAGTAGTTCGGAAACAGGGCCTTCGTCACCGGACCGAGGTTCACATCGGAGCCCGCCACCCAGCCGTCCCAGGTGTAGGCTTCGTCCAGATAGATGTCGAAGGCCCCGTTCACGTAACCCTTGTAGGCTTCGCCGCCGAACGTGCCGTAGATGCCGTGCACGTCGTAGGTCACGCTCAGGTGGCCCTGCTCGAGGTGCAGATCCTTCCAGCGCAACTGCTCCACGGTGAAGGTCTCGGTCAGGTTGTTGTTGCGGTCCTTCAGGGGGAGGTTGAACAGCACCTGGCCCTTCATGCCGCGAAACTCCAGCTTCTTGTCCTCGATCGTGTAAGTGTCCCGCGGAATGTCGAACACCGCGTCGAGCTGGCCGCTTTCCAGCTTCGAGGTGAAGCTGAAGGGAAACGGTTTGCTGAAGCCTTTCAGCGGCACGCCTTTCGGAGCCAGCAGCAGGCGCCCGTCCGTTACCGCCAGTGTGTCCACATGCCAGGCCGGAGCCACGGGCGGAGGAGGTTTGGGCGGGCCATGCGTTGGGTCCTGCTTCGGTGCCTCGCCCTTCATCGACTTGCGGATGTTCTCCACATACCAGAACAAGTCCTCGCCCACATAGAGCAGGGGGGAAACGATCTCCACGCGGTCGATGCGACGATGAAGCAAACCGTCCAGCGTGTAGTCCACATGAATCACGTCCATCTCCGCCACGGTGCGCAGCGGTTCATGCGGCGAGGGGATGCGCAGCCGCGTCAGCATGATGCGCTGCGGCTCCACATTTTCCGCCAGACCATCCAGATCGAGCGGTGTCTCATTGGCGGCGAAGTTCACGTCAAAACGCACCGGTGGCAGGCCCGGCGCGATGCTCATCAGTGTGACGCCCATCTTTTCGACCTCGATCCTCCCCGTCGTCCAGCGCGCGGAGGCGGCCTCCACCTTCTGCTCCACGACCTCCGCTTTGCCGCTGAACAGAGTCATCAGGGCATTGCCCACCTCCACCTGGCCGCCGGTGAGTTTCAAGGATTCGAGGCGTTGTTTCTGCCACATCTCAGGCAGCGAAGCCACGGCCTGCACATTCTCGAAGCTCAGCACCGGCAGATTCGCCCGTTTCGGAATGCGCACCTGGGTGTTTGAGATGCGCAGATGCTGCTTCGACTCCTCCGTCACCACATCAAAGTGGATCGTGGTTTCCATCCGCTCCGCCAGCATCATCGCCACCTCCACCGTGCCGTTGTTCAGCGTCAGCGTGCCGAACTGCAGTTGCTTCCACCACGGCGCCGCTGGCTGGAGGGATGTCTTCACCGGCTGGGTCTTGATCTCGTCAAACCACGGCCCGTTCTCCGGCGTGAATTCAAAGTGCGGCTCCGCCATCACCAGCGACTCGACCTGCCAGAGTTCACGTAGCTTGTCAGGCACGACTTCCAGGGCGGTGGACTTCATCTGCACCAGCGGGCGTGTCTCCGGGCCGGCGTTTCCACGTGCCCAGCGCAGGGACAGATTCGCCAGGGACAACGTTTGCTTCACCGCGGACTTCAGCCCCTCCTGCGACAGTTCCAATGCCTCCAGCTTGGTGCTCCAGGCCACCTCGCCGGCCACCGGACACAATTCCGTGGGCGACAGCTTTACCGCCCCGTCCTTCAATTCGAAGGCGTCGATCTTCACCTTCCACGCCGCCGCCTGCTTCGATTCATTTTTCGGCAGCAGCGCGTCTTCCAGTTCACGCGTCCATTCGATTACCGGCTTCACCATCACCCCGCGCTCCACATGCCAGAGGCCGTTCAGATCCTGCGACACCTTCAAGTCCGCCACATCGGCCTCCAATCGTCCAGCGGCGGTCAGCGGCTGCAGATGCAGTTTCTTCAACCGCACCTCATGCGTGCCCCCGGCGGTCAGGCCCGCGCTCGAAAGCCCCACATCACGCCCCTCCCATTCGATTTCGACACCACCACTGAGCGGCGGCAGTTTCGCGCTCAATGCGGGGCTGAACTCCTGGAGCCAGGCCAGATCGACACGGCCGCCGTGCAGGGATGCCTTTTTGACCTCCAGCTTGTCCCCGCGCATCACGGATTCGAAATGCACGCTGTCAAACACCGGCTTCCCATGCCACTCCGCCTTCTGCAGATCGGTGACGATCGTTTGAAACGAGGGCCGTTTGACGCCGCCGATCTCCAGCGCCTCCACCTTCTGCGTCACCGTCACGCTGAACACCGGCTGCCAGGCCGCATCACGCAGCACAAACTTCGTGGGTGCCAGATCCACCAGATCCAGACGCCAGCGACGCGAGGCACCGGGGGCTGGCGCTTCAGGTTGAGGCGTCGGGGGCTGAAACCATGACAGCGGCACATCCACCGTGGCACCTTCCATCTTGAAGCCGCCCAGATTGCCGGAGCTCAACTGGCTCCAGTGCGGCCGCCATTCCAGATGATCAACGGACGCGATGTTCTGCGCACCGGAGGAGTGCGAGCTGGTCACCTTGCCCACATGCAGCGCTCCGTCCTTCCATTCCAGCGTGGCGACCTGCACCTGCACATCCCCTCCGAACCGCCGCAGCGCCGCATTCACCAGCAGCACACGCTCCCGCCACGCCCACCAGCCCAGCGCCGTTGCCAGCACGACGCCGGTCAGGCCGAGACGCCACAGCCAGCGCCACCAGCGGCGGCGTTTGCGTGTGGGTGCGGCGGGATTCACGCCCGCATCCTATCATGAAGCAGGCCGGGTGCGAAGCCCTTGCTTTGGGAGATGTTGCCCATGGCCTGCGCGCCCTTGCCCGCCGCAGGCCGCTGACTAAAGTCCGTGCTCCATGCGCATGCTGCCCGCCATTCTCCTTCTTTGTACGGCCACGTGCCTCCACGCGCACTCGCTCCATCAATCCACCGCCGAGGCGGAATACAATCCGGCAACGAAAAAGCTCGAAGTCAGCCTCACCGTCTTCATCAACGACCTCGAAACCGCCCTCATCCGCCACTGCGAGCGCGAGATGCGCCTCGACAAAACTCCCGTCGCTGAATTCGACGCCCAAATCCAAGCCTACCTCGCCAAAACCTTCGTAGTGACCGATGCGGCGGGCAAAGCAGCCAAGATCGAGTGGGTGGGGCGTGAGTTGGATGCGGAGAGCGTGAAGAGCGGTGATCCTGAGGTGACCTTGTTCTTTGAAGTCGCGTTGCCGGACGGTTTGCTTAGCTCAACGCTACAGAACAGTGTCTGTTGTGATTTGTTTAAGGATCAGGTGAACAGGGTGACTTTCCATAACAAAAATGGCAAGCGTCAGCTTTCTTTTGAAGCAAGCTCTGGAAAGGTTTCTTTACCGTGAGGGTTATTCAAAAACTTCAGATTGCTATGAACATCAGTGCTTCCTGCCTCTTTCGATTCACCACCAAACTGGAGTACATTGAGGAGATTCTAACTTTGGGCTTTGGATTTCGTCCATGCGTTGAAGAGATGGCGATTCAATCCTATAAAAATGATCCATATGGAGGATTGAACGTCATCGTTGATCAGTTGCACTCTCTTGCCATTTGCTTCTGTGACTTGCCATTAAGTCAGTCACAGGATCATCGGAGACAGTATGGGGAGTACGGCATTGGAATGACAAAAGAATGGGCAATGGAACAAGGCATTTCCCCTGTTCGCTACTATCACTCAAACAGTCCTTACCAGGCTGATTCTAATGCCCGATTGATGCTCGATGTTCAAAAGCATTCCAAGCATCATGGAAATAGTTTTATCGAAGTCTTGCGAAAATTTATGCCAGGAATGCCATCAGACACGGAGCTGGATAGCCTGCCTGATTCGGTAAAGAAACTTCTGAAATCAATGGATGGATGTGTGATTGACTGGCTTGACCAATTCTACGGTGCATTCCACTTCACTCGAATCCATGAAGGCGAATGGAAAGATAGGGTTACAGGCGAAATCCAGACCCGACGCTTTTACGATGAGCGTGAATGGAGAATTGTTGCTTTGGATAAGCTGCATCGCTTGGAATTCCAATGGTCAGACGTTCAACACATTCTTGTGACAAACACGAGCGAACGAACACGCGTTGGAGAATTGTTGCTCCAAAGTTCAGATCGACTTGGGATAGACGACCCGACTTCTGTTTGGAGTAAGGTTCAGGTTGGGCCGGAACTGCTCAAAAATATCTAGGCGTGGTTTTTCACGAGGATCACCCAAAGAACGGCGCGAGGACGTTGCGGGCGACTTTGATGGCTTTCATGCGGCCTTCGAGGGTTTTGCCGAAGGTGTCGTCTTCGACTTCGATGCAGAGGGGGCCGTCGTATCCGATGCGCATGAGTTCGGCCATGAATGCGGGCCAGTTGATGTCGCCGTAGCCGGGGATTCTGGGCTGGTGCCACTTCAGCGGGAAGTCGAAGCGGCCGACTTCGTTGAGGGCGGCGTGGTTGATCTTCACATCCTTAGCGTGGAGGTGGAAGAGTTTGGATTTGAACTCGGCGAGCGGACTGAGCGGGTCCATGCCTTGAAGGATGAAGTGGGATGGATCGTAGTTGAGTCCGAAGCTCTTGGAATCGATGTCGTTGAAGGCACGACGCCAGATGGCAGGCGTGGTGAAGAGGTTTTTGCCGCCGGGCCATTCGTCGCGGGTGAAGGACATGGGGCAGTTTTCGATGCCGATCTTCACGCCGTGGTCTTCGGCATGCTGGATGATGGGTTTCCAGATTTTGAGGAAGCGCGGCCAGTTTTCATCGACGGTTTTGGTCCAGTCGCGGCCGACGAAGCCGGTGACGAGCTTCAAGCCGAGCTTGGGAGCGGCGGTGATGACTTTTTTGAAGTGCGCGACGGCGAAGCGCGAGACTTCGGGATTCGGATCGAGCATGTTCGGGTAGTAGCCGAGGGCGCTGATGCTGACTCCCTGGTCCTGGCACTGGCCGAGGATGTCGTGGGCTTTGGTTTTCGTCAGCGTGGTGACGTCGATGTGGGTGACACCGGCGTATTTGCGCTCCGCCTTGCCGACGGGCCAGCACATGACCTCGACGGTGGAGAAGCCTTCGTGCCGGGCGAAGTTGAGGACGTTGTCGAAGGACAGATCCGGGAGGATGGCGGTGACGAAGCCGAGTTTCATGGCGGGGAGGGTCAAGCAGGTCAAGGGGTGGTCAAGAGTTGTGCTGGGCACTGGCTTGACGACTCTTGACCATCTTGACGGCGCAGCCTTGACCTCCGCCTCACTTCGCCTCAGCCGAGATGTCCTTCTTGCCTTCGAGCACCTTGTCCACGAGGCCGTATTCGGCGGCCTGGGCGGCGGACATGTAGTTGTCGCGGTCGGCGTCGCGTTCGATCTGCTCGACGGACTTGCCGGTGTGGTGGGCGAGGATGCGGTTGAGGCGCTTCTTGAGGTTGAACATGTATTCGACCGTGCGCTCGACATCGCTGGCGGTGCCGCGCGCGCCACCGGAGACCTGATGGATCATGATGTCGCTGTTTGGCAAGGCGTAGCGTTTGCCTTTGGTGCCTGCGGCGAGCAAGACGGCACCCATGGAGGCAACGAGACCGATGCTGTAGGTGCACACGTCGCAGGTGAGGAACTGCATCGTGTCATAGATGGCGAGACCGGCGGTGACGCTGCCGCCGGGGCTGTTGACGTAGATGTTGATGTCCTTCTTCGGGTCCTGCATCTGGAGGAAGAGAAGCTGGGCGATGATGATGGAGGCCATGGTGTCATTGACCTCGCCACCGAGGAAGATGATGCGGTCCTTCAGCAGGCGGGAATAGATGTCATAGGCGCGTTCGCCACGTCCTTCGGACTCGATGACGGTGGGGACCATGTAACTGGACTGAGGCGCGATGCTGGTGGGGAAATCGGAGTATGGGCTGGGGGTCATGGTGGGAATGAAGGAGTGGCAGGGGGGATTGTCAATGCAGGGGGGCTGAAATGACGAATTCAGAGCCGAGCAAAGCGAGACAGACTGCCGAAGGCAGCCCGAAGGGAAGCGCAGCGCATCAACGAGGAATGTCGAAGTTGTGGAGGTTTTACGCCTGTGAGGAGCTCGCGAGTTTCAATCCAACAATTCCGGCGACAATGAGGACGATGCAAACAAGGCGGGCGGCGGTGCGGGGCTCGCCGAAGACGAAGATGCCGATCAAGGCGGTGCCGACGGCTCCGATGCCGGTCCAGATGGCATAGGCGGTGCCGATGGGCAGAGAACGCAGCGCGAGCGAGAGGAAGAAGAAGCTCGCGATCATGAGCAGCGCGGTGATCACGCTGGGCCAAAGCCGCGTCCAGCCGTCCGTTTGTTTCAAACCGATGGCCCAGGCGACTTCGAGGAGTCCGGCGATGATGAGATGGAACCAAGGCATGATGGAGACAGAGACTTACGCGGCGTCGATCACGTCGAACGTTCTTTTTTCAAAGCAGCTCGACCGCGATGTCTTTGAAGGCGACGGAGCCCAGGCCGGAGGGAAATGACCATTGATTGACCTGCCGGCCGTCGATCCAGGCCGTGTAGATGCCCGCCTTTGCCATGATGCGGAGCGACTGCCCGTCAAACAGGACGAGTCTGGAGTTTGTGGGGGCGGTTTGCAGATGAACGGCGGTGCCGGGCGGCAGTTTGGCGGCACGCTGTTTGCGACGGGTGACGACGTCATCACGCTTGGTGCGAACCCGCAGGGCGTCGCCATTGCGCCCTTGGGCGAGCAGCTCTTTTTCCAGCGCCGAGAGCACTTCGATGTAGCGGTCGTAGAGCGGCAGGGAGTCGGCGTCTTTTTGGAGGGAATAGTTCTTTTCGGCACCGCGATAGGTGTTCCGCAGTTTGACGATGGACAGATGCAGTCCCGAGGGATCGATGGACGGCATGAACTTGTGGGTCGTGAAGCGCTGCTTCTCCTCGCGCAGGGCGATCGCCTCATCGAGCCGCCCGGCCTTGGTGGCCTCCTGCATTGAGCGATCAAGCGCCTGCACGTAGCCGGTGCCCAGTGTGGTGAGTTGGTCGGCGTAGGACGTGTTGACTTCACGCTCGAAGGCGGTCTGGAACTGTGACTCCAGAGTCGCCAGCCGGTCGGTGACGGGTTTGGCGTTGTCGGCAGGCGTGGAAGGCGGAACGGGTGCGGTTGTCGTTTTGGGAATGGTGACAGCCGG
>DAORHS010000076.1:0-10981 GCA_035438165.1 Prosthecobacter sp. | reverse complement strand
CGACGAGATCTTCGAGGTCGAAATCAAGAAGGTGCCGGAGGCCGAGCAGGCCGCATTCCGCGTCGCCCGAGACACGCCGGTGGCGAAGCAGACGCCGGAGCAGAAGGCGCTCATCAAAAAGTATCCCTCCGCGCTCGCCACCTACTCGCTGGACCTCTACGACAAGAAAAAGCAGGACATCGTCGATGCAAAGATGGCCGAGGCGAAAAAACTGCGCGACACGAAGCCTGCCGAAGGCTTCGTCATGGCCCTCACCGAGGTGAAAGGCCAGGTGCCGGTGTCGAAGCTCTTCAATCGTGGTGATCACGATCAGCCAAAGCAGGTCGTGCAACCCGGCGAGCTGGGCATTCTCGCCAGTCCGCAGATCGAGCCCTTCAAGCCCGTGCCGGTCAGCAGCGGCTCCAGCGGTCGTCGTCTCGCCTATGCGCAGTGGCTCACGAGCGGCAAGCATCCGCTCACGGCCCGCGTGTTGGTGAACCGTTTCTGGCTCAATCACATGGGCCGCGGCATCGTGAACACGCCCGGCGATTTCGGCCGCCAAGGCGAACTGCCCACGCATCCCGAACTGCTCGATTACCTCGCCGATGAGTTCGTGAAGAGCGGCTGGAAGCTGAAGTCGCTGCATCGCCTCATCTTGCTCAGCAGCACTTACCGGCAGTCCTCGGTGAATGATGCTTCGCTGCGTGCCGATCCCGAAAACCGCTTCTACGCACGCTTCAAAATGCGCCGCCTCGATGCCGAGACGCTGCGTGACTCGATGCTCGCCGCCACCGGCACACTCGTGCAGGCCAGTTACGGTCCGCCCAGCGGCATCGGCCGCGATCCGCAGGGCCGCGTGATCACCGGCATCGACAAAGGCACCATCACCAATCACAAGGTCGATCCCGCCGGTGCCGATGACTTCCGCCGCTCAATTTATGTGCAGGTGCGCCGCAGCAAACCCGTCACCGTGCTCGACACCTTCGACGCTCCGACGATGAGCCCGAACTGCGAGATGCGTGCGCAGACCACCGTCGCCCCGCAGTCGCTTTTGCTCATGAATGACACCTTCGTGCTCGACAGCGCCCGCCGCCTTGCCGACCGCGTCACTGCCGAAGCCCCAAACGACCGCGCCAAGCAGCTCCAGCGCGTCTGGAGCCTGCTTTACAGCAAGCCCGCCACCGATGCCGACATCGCGAAGTGCCTCAGCTACCTCGACGAGCAAACCAAGGCGCTCACGCAATATCACCACGACATCCAGCACGCGAAAGGCGTCGTGCCAAATCCACCCCAAGAAGCCATGGCCAGCCTGTGCCAGATCCTTTGCAGCTCGAACCGTTTCCTCTACGTCGAATGAACCGCCCCCAACTCTGCTCACGTCGTCATTTCCTTCACGCCAACGGCTTCGGTCTTGGCACTGTGGCGCTTGCCTCGCTGCTGGAGCGCGATGGCCTGCTCGCCGCGCCGGTGAAGCCGGAAAGCTTTGGCGAGATTCGCTACGATCTGACGCCGAAGAAGCCGCACTTTGAGCCACGCGCGAAGGCGATGATCTCGCTTTTCATGATGGGCGGGCCGTCGCAGATGGACCTCTTTGATCCGAAGCCGATGCTCACGAAGTATCACGGTCAGAAGTTCCCCGGTGAAATCAAATACGACAACCTCGCGCAGGCCTCGGCGAAGTGCTTTGGCTCGCCGTGGAAGTTCGAAAAGCAGGGCCAGTGCGGCATGGAGATCAGCGAACTGCTGCCAAACCTGAGCAAGGTGGTCGATGAGATCACGCTGATCCGCTCGATGACCTCCGGCGTTAGCAATCACGCGCAAGGGCTCTACGCGATGAACGGGGGACGCATCACCGCAGGGCGTCCGGCGTTGGGCTCGTGGCTGACCTATGGTCTCGGCAGCGAGACGGACGAACTGCCCGCTTACATGGTGCTCTCGCATCCCGGCGGGCTGCCGACATTCCAGGGCGAGCATTTCACGAATGGCTGGCTGCCTGCGCTGTTCCAAGGCACGCTCGTGCGGCCCACCGAGCCGCGCATTTTGAACCTCGATCCGCCCGCGTCACTCGCTGGTGCGCCGCAAGCACGGCAGCTCGCACTATTGAAGGCTTTCAATGAGGATCACCTCTCGCAGCATCGGGGCGAACTCGATCTTCAGGCGCGCATTTCGAGCTACGAACTCGCCGCGAAGATGCAGACCGCTGCGAAAGAGGCGCTCGACATCTCGAAGGAGCCCGAGCACGTCAAAAAGCTCTACGGCGTCGATAATCCGATCACTAAGGACTATGCCACGCGCTGCATCATCGCGCGTCGTCTCGTCGAGCGCGGCGTGCGCTATGTGCAGGTGCTGAATGCGGGCCAGTCCTGGGATCAGCACGGCTCGCTCATCACCGCGCTGCCGAAAAATTGTGAAGCCACTGACCAGCCCAGCGCGGCGCTCATCAGCGATCTCAAACAGCGCGGTCTGCTCGACACCACCGTCGTGCATTGGGGCGGCGAAATGGGTCGCCTGCCGGTGCTGCAAAACGACGCAGGCCGCGAGAAATGGGGCCGCGACCACAACACCTACGGCTTCAGCATGTGGGTGGCCGGTGGTGGCTTCAAAAAAGGTTATGTCCACGGCGAAACCGACGAGTTCGGCCACAAGGCAGTCATCGACGAGGTGAAGCACTTCGATTATCACGCCACGCTGCTGAAGCTCTTCGGACTCGATCACACCAAGCTCACCTACAAGCGCAACGGCCTTGCCGCGAGCCTCACGGACAACCAGGGTGCGAAAGTGGTGGATCAACTGATCGCATAACTCGCAGTCACATCGCCGCTCGAATCCGACATGACTCCCGACGTTGATTCGAGCGCGCCAAATCGCTCCGCCACCTGGAAATGGACGATTTGCGGCCTGCTGCTCCTCGCTTCGGCGATCAACTACATGGACCGCCAGACGCTGGCGAATGCGTCCGTGCGCATCACGAAGGAGTTTCAGCTCACGCAGGCGCAGTATGGCAACATCGAGGCTGTCTTCGCCTATGCCTTTGCGGCAGGTTCCATCGTGTTTGGCTGGCTGGCGGATCGCTTCTCGGTGCGCTGGCTTTACGCGGGCGTGCTGACGATGTGGTCGCTCGCCGGACTGGCGACGGGCTTCGTCCATAATGAACAAGAACTGCTGTGGTGTCGCATGGCACTCGGCTTCTTCGAGGCCGGGCACTGGCCATGTGCCATCCGCACCACACGGGCGCTGCTTGATGCGCGCGAGCGTTCACTCGGCAACAGCGTGCTGCAAAGCGGAACCTCCATCGGCGCGATCATCACGCCACTCATCATGACCGGCCTCATGACGACGGAACTCGGCAGTTGGCGCATCGCCTTTCAAGCCGTCGGTGCGGTCGGTTTCGCGTGGCTGGTGCTGTGGTTTGCGCTGGTGAAGAAGTCTGATCTTCCTGCACCGGTGAGATTGAGCACGAACGAGGTGGAACCCGCCTCGGAGAGCCTGTGGAGCATCATCTTCAGCCGCCGCATGCTCGTCGTGTTCTTTGTCATCGCCTGCATCAACACGACCTGGCAAATCCTGCGCGCCTGGCTGCCAAAGATCCTGCAAGAAGGGATCGGCTACACGGAATCGCAAACACTCTACTTCACTTCGGTCTGGTATGTGGCGACGGATGTCGGCTGTCTCGGCGCGGGTGCGCTCGCGGTGTGGCTTGGCAGACGAAAGCTCTCGGTTCATGCCGCTCGCGTGATTGTCTTCGCCGCGTGCGGTGCGTTGTGCGCGACCTGCGCGCTCACGCCGATGCTCGACAAAGGCTGGGTCTTGCTGCTCGTGCTGCTGCTGGCAGGTGCTGGCGCGCTCGGCGTGTTTCCGCTCTACCACGCCTTCACGCAGGATCTCTCCGCGCGACATCAGGGCAAGATCACCGGCATCGCGGGCGTCGTCGCATGGGTGCTGCCCGCGCAGGCGCAGAAACTCTTCGGCGCGCTGGCAGATCGCACGCACTCGTTCGATCAAGGCCTGCTGCTCGCCTCCTTCCTGCCACTCATCGCCGTTCTACCTCTCTGGCTGTTTTGGGAAAACAAATCGGACCGCACCTCATGAACACGAAGCTCATCACCCGCCGCTCCTTCCTGCTCACCAGCGCTGCTGCGGCTGCTGCCAGCGCCGCGCTTGCTCCAACACGGAAAAAGATCGCGCTGATCGCCACGGTGGTCTTCGAGAAATCACACGCGCAGCACTTCATCGACCGCTTCGCTCTCGGTTACGGCTGGAGTGGTGAATGGCGGAAGCCAGAGGTCGATCTCGTCTCGCTCTACATCGATCAATTCCCCGAGAAGGATCTCGCCCGTGGTCGCTCGAAGCGATACGGCATTCCCATTCACAAGAGCATTGCTGACGCGCTCACGCTCGGCACCGACAAGCTCGCCGTGGATGGCGTCGTGATCATCGGCGAGCACGGCGACTACCCGGTGAACGAAAAGGGCCAGACGCTCTACCCGCGCTACGAATTCTTCAAACAAGTGGTCAAAGTCTTCGAGTCCAGCGGACGCAGCGTGCCCGTCTTCAACGACAAGCATCTCTCCACCGACTGGAAGAAGTGCGTCGAAATGGTCGCCGACTCAAAGCGCCTGAACTTTCCCTTCCTCGCCGGCTCCTCATTGCCCGTGACGCGCCGTCTGCCCGCCATCGACCTGCCGTGGGGCACACCGCTCAGCGAAAGCGTCTGCGTCGGCTACGGTGGCGTCGAGAAATACGACTTCCACGGTCTCGAAACTGCCCAGTGCATGTCCGAGAGGCGCAAAGGTGGCGAAGTCGGCATCAAAAGAGTGCTGGCGTTGCGCGGTGACAAGATGTGGGCACACGCCGCCGGTTTGAAACAAACGCAGCGCCTCCTCCTCGCCGCGCTGAGTCGCAGCCACACCTTGCCCGTGCAGGAAGGCTATCCCACCGAGGTCATCAGTTTCGACTGGGCACGGCGGAACTTCCCGGATGCCTACGCCTACTTCATCGAGCACCGCGACGGCTTCCGCACCACGCTGTTCATGCTCGGCATCCGCGACTTCAACTACGCGGGCCTCAACAGCGAAACTGGCGAGATCACCTCCTGCCAGATGTTCCTGCCCATGCCCACTTCGGTCGCGACCACCGCCGACTTCTTCAATCCGCTGGTCCATCACATCGAGCGCATGGTCATCGAGAATCGCGCCGCCTATCCACCCGAGCGCACGCTGCTCACCTCCGGCATGGTCATCGCTGCCGTCGAGTCGCTGCATCGTGATGGCAAGGTCATTGAGACTCCCGAGATGGAAGTGCGCTACACCGTGCCGAAGGAATCCACGTTCTGGCGCGACTGAGAACCCGACAAACAAGCGTATGTCCCTCCATGCGTCTTCTTGTCATCGCCACGTTCTGCCTCGCTTCGTTGACGAAGGCGCAGGACGTTGCGCTGTTTGAGAGCAAGGTGTTGCCGCTGCTGAAACAGCGCTGCTTTGAATGCCACTCGCATGAGCAGAAGATGAAGGGTGGTCTGACGCTGGATTCAAAATCTGGCTGGGAGCAAGGCGGTGACTCGGGGGCGGCGGTTGTGGTGGGGAAACCGGACGAGAGTCTGCTCATCAAAATGATCCGCTGGACGGATGACGAACATCAGATGCCGCCAAAGACGAAGTTGCCCGCGTTGGAGATCGCGCTGCTGGAAGAGTGGGTGAGAAGCGGCGCGCATGATCCGCGTGTGATGGCGAGTCGGCCAACGGCTGACGACTGGTGGTCGCTGAAGCCGCTGCCAAGGAAGGGCGCTTTGCAGGCGCCTCAGGCGGTTGAGAACCGCCGCTCCTTGAATCCGATTGATGCCTTCATTCGTGCGCGACTGGCGGAGCGTCATCTCGCGCCATCACCGGAGGCGGACCGGCGCACGTTGATCCGACGCGTGATGTTTGATCTGCATGGAGTGCCGCCCACACATGCGGAAGTGGAGGCGTTTGCGCGTGAAGGTGACTACGAGGCGCTGGTGGATCGCTTGCTCGCATCGCCGCGATATGGAGAGCGCTGGGCGCGGCATTGGCTGGACACGATCCACTTCGCGGAGACGCACGGGTGCAGTCATGATCTGCCGCGCGATCATGCATGGCGGTATCGCGATTATGTGATCGAGGCGCTGAACACGGACAAGCCGTGGCAGCGCTTTGTGCGGGAGCAACTGGCGGCGGACCGGCTGTTTCCTGACGCGCCGAGGCTCATCGCGGCGCTGGGTTTTCTTGGCGCGGGCGTGTTTGATCACAGCGCGTATCAGACGGCTCCGCTGAACTTTGACTACCTCGATCGTGATGATCTCGTGACACAGACGATGGGCGCGTTTGTGAGCACGACCGCGAACTGCGCGCGATGTCATGCGCACAAATTTGATCCGATCACGCAGGAGGACTACTACGCGCTGCAATCCGTCTTCGCGGGTGTGATCGAGGGCGACATCCCGTTTGATGAAGATGTGAAGGTCGCGCAGCAGCGGAAACGCTGGCAGTCGCTGACGGAGACTGGCGACAAAGCCGTGCTGCTCGCAGCGGAGAATGTGGCTCTGGTGGCCGAGTGGGCAAAGCAGCAGGGTCCGCCGGTGAAGTGGACGACGCTGGGTTATGAGAGCTTCGTCAGCACTGAAGGCGCGACGCTTTCGCGCAGCGGTGATGTCATCATTTCAGGCGGCGCAAAGCCGGACAAGGACAGCTATGTCATCACCTCCGCGACGACACTGCCGCAGATCACCGCGCTGCGGCTTGATGTGATTTCAGATGCTTCACTACCGAGCGGCGGACCTGGCAGGCAGGACAACGGCAATCTGACGCTCAGCGAAATCGAGATGCAGGTGTTTGATCCAAGTGCCGCGCAGCCAGCGAGGGTGAAGTTTTCACGAGCGACGGCGGACTTTGATCAGGCAGGCTGGACCTCGGCGATGGCGATTGATGGCAAAACGGACAACGGCTGGGGCATTCATCCAGCGGTCGGGAAGTCGCATCATGCGGTCTTTGAATTGGATAAGCCGATGACGCTCAAGCCCGGGGCGAAACTGACCGTGACGTTGAAGCAGCTTTCGGGAAGATCGCACCTGATCGGCCGCTTCACACTCTCTACGACGGATGCTCCAGCAGCTCGCGCTTCTGCGATGCCAGCGCTGGCTCAGGAAGCGCTCAGCCAGCCTGCTGACAAGCGCAGCGAGGCTCAACAACTCGCGCTCGCGGCCCATGCGCTCAGGCTCATCGCCACCGAGCAGTTGCAGAAGCTGCCCGCGCCCTTCTTCACCTATGCCGCCGGAAAAAGCGCGGATGTGCTGCTGGCTGTCGGCAAAGGCACGCCCACGAGCATCTTGAAGCCGAAGACGGTGCAGGTGCTCAAGCGCGGCGATTTTGACAAGCCGCTGAGAGACGCGGTCAGCGGCTCTTTGAGCGCGGTCACGTCGCTGCCCGCACGATTCACGCAGGCCCAGATGGGCGATGAATCCGAGCGTCGTGCGGCGCTCGCCGACTGGATCGCCGATGAGAAGAATCCGCTCACCTGGCGCAGCATCGCGAATCGAGTGTGGCATTATCATTTCGGACGCGGCTTGTGCGACACGCCGAATGACTTCGGTCGCATGGGTGGCGCGCCATCGCATCCCGAACTGCTCGACTGGCTGGCGTGTGAGCTACGCGACAGCGGTGGTTCTTTGAAGCATCTGCATCGCCTCATCGTCACCAGCGCCGCGTATCGGCAGAGCAGCGAGCTGCGCGAGGACGCGGCGAAACTCGACGCCGACAATCGCCTGCTGTGGCGCATGAACCGCCTGCGGCTTGATGCCGAGACGTATCGTGATTTCGTGCTCGCCGCTGCGGACAGACTCGATTTGGCACTCGGCGGCCCGAGCGTGCGGCAGTTCGTCACCGGCCCGCCCGTGCAGCTCACGCCCACGCTGGATTACACCGCCTACGACTGGTCCAAGCTGCCCAAACACCGCCGCAGCATCTACCGCTTCGTCTGGCGCGGAGTGCCTGATCCCTTCATGGACGCGCTCGACTTTCCCGATCTCGGGATGCTGGCTCCAGCGCGCGGATTTTCCGCTTCGTCGCTTCAATCACTCGCGCTCTACAACAACGCCTTTGTTCTGCACTTCAGCGGTGAGCTTGGGAAGCAAATCACCTCACCCGCCGAGGCGGTGCGCCGCATTTTACTGCGTGAACCGACGGGCGATGAAGCGCGTCAGTTCAGCGCGTATGCTGAGAAGAACGGACTCGCCGCGCTGTGCCGCGTGCTCATCAACAGCAACGAGTTTTTGTTTGTGAACTAGATCATCCTTCATGAAGTCCCTCATCCTCAACTGGCTGCTCGCACTGCTCCTCGTCTCTGTGGTGGAGTCGCACGCCGAGCCCATGCGCTACAATCGCGACATCCGGCCCATTTTGTCGGACAACTGCTTCGCGTGCCATGGGCCGGACAAGGCCAATCAAAAAGCCGGCCTGCGGCTGGATGTGCGCGAGCATGCGCTGAAGCCCGCGAAGTCGGGAGACGTGGCGATTGTTCCGGGAGAGGCGAGCAAGTCGGCGCTGCTTGCCCGCATCGAGAGTGGCGATGAAGATGAGGTGATGCCGCCTTTGAAGTCGCACAAAACAGTGACGAAGGCACAGAAGGCGAGGCTGAGGCAATGGATCGCCGAGGGTGCGGAGTATGAACAGCACTGGGCCTTCATTCCACCTGCTGTGGCGAAGCTCCCCGAGGTGAAACATGTGGGATGGTCGCGCAATGACATCGACCGCTTCATTTTGAGCCGCGTGGAGGCCGAAGGTTTTACGCCTTCAGCCGAGGCTGCGAAGGAGGTGCTGATCCGGCGTGTGACACTCGATCTGACGGGCTTGTCGGCGACGCTGGCGGAAGTGGATGCGTTTGTCGCCGATGCTTCGCCGCAGGCTTACGACAAAGTGGTGGAGCGACTGTTACGCTCGCCGCACTACGGAGAACGCATGGCCGTGGACTGGCTGGATGCGGCGCGCTACGCGGACTCGAACGGCTACCAAGTCGATCGCGACCGCGAGCTGTGGCCGTGGCGCGACTGGGTGATCAAGGCGTTCAATGATAACAAACGATTCGATCAGTTCACCATCGAGCAGCTTGCGGGTGATCTGCTTCCCAATGCAACGCTGGAGCAAAAGATCGCCACCGGGTTTCATCGCAACCACATGCTCAATGAAGAGGGCGGCGTGCTCGCGGATGAGTTCCTCGCTGAATACACGGCGGACCGTGTGGAGACCACGGCGGCCGTCTGGCTCGGCCAGACTTTCAACTGCGCTCGCTGCCACGATCACAAATACGACCCGTTCACCCAGCGTGATTTTTACTCGATGAAAGCCTTCTTCCACAGCATCCCGGAGAAGGGCGTGGGCATTTACTCCAATCCCATCCGCATCAATGCGCCGCCGTTCGTGAAGCTGCCCGCGCCGGAAGTCGAGGCCAGGATCGCTGCCTTGAATACGAAGATCAAAGGCGTGAGCGACAAACTCGCGGCGCTCACGAGCAAATCGGCTTCAGGTGTCGAAACTTGGGCGCAACGTGTGGCTTCGGCCTCGGTGAAATGGCAGCCGGTGGAACTGCTGACAGCGACTGGCGGTGATCAGCCGCCGCATGTTGATGCGAAGTCGAACACGCTCGAAATCGGCCCGCAGGAGACTCGGCGGAACAACATCAAGCTCACGGTGCGCGCTCCTCAAGGTCGCGTGACGGCCCTGCGCTTCGAATGCGGCACCAAGGCATCGTCAGCAAGCTTTCAGTGGAGTGAGCTGAGTGTCGGCAAGCTCAAGCTCCGAGCGACGGCGTTCGATGATTCGCTGGCTGTGGCCGAAGCGGAGAAGGTGCTGGATGGTGATCGGAAAACAAAGACGGTGCTCTCGATGACTCCGGCCAAGCCGGTGAGCGCGGTGTTTGAGATCGATTCAGGTGATGTCTCAAAGAATCTCGTGATTACCATCGGTGTCGAGAACGCGGGCGGACCGACGCGCTGGCAGGTGTTTGCAACCGACTCCGAGAAAGAGGTGCTCGTGCCGGCAAAGATGCTCGCCATCGCGAAGAAGGACGTCGCCAAACGCACAGCGGATGAGAAGAAGCAACTCGCGGAGTTTCGCATTTCGCAGCAGCCGGAACATCGGATGCTGAATGATGAACTGGCCGCGCTGAAGAAGCAGCTCGCGGCTGCCGAAGGCGAGATCCCCACCACGCTGGTGATGGAGGAGATGAAGGAACCGCGCCCCACTTTCATCCTGATGCGTGGCGCGTATGACAAGCCGGGCGAGCCGGTCACCGCCGCGACGCCAGCCATCCTGCCAGCGCTGGACAAAGGCTTGCCGCACAACCGGCTCGGCTTCGCCAAGTGGCTCGTGAGTCCTCAGAATCCGCTTACGGCCCGCGTGACGGTGAACCGTTTTTGGCAGCAGGTGTTCGGCAGTGGATTGGTGAAGACGAGCGAGGACTTCGGTGCGCAGGGCGCGCTGCCGAGCCATCCTGAACTGCTCGACTGGCTGGCACTGGAGTTTATCCGCAGCGGCTGGGACGTGAAGCATCTCATGCAGCTGATGGTGACGAGCGCGACGTATCGGCAGAGTTCCGCGATCACGGTGCGCGGTTCTCAGTTGGACCCGGAAAACCGGCTGCTGTGGCGCGGCCCGCGCTTCCGCCTCATGGGCGAGTTCATCCGCGATCAGGCGCTCGCTACGAGCGGACTGCTCGTTGAAAAAGTCGGTGGTCCGTCGGTGAAGCCTTATCATCCGCCCGGCATCTATGAGCAGATCACCGCGGGCAACGGCTACAACATTTACGTCCCCGGCAAAGGCGATGAACTGCACCGCCGCAGCCTCTACACGTATTGGAAGCGCTCGGTGCCGCACCCGGCCATGCTGCTCTTCGATGCGCCTTTCCGCGAGACCTGCACGCTCCGCCGACCGCGCACAAACACGCCGCTCCAGGCGCTTAACCTGCTCAATGATCCGACGTATGTCGAAGCCGC
>DAORHS010000075.1:0-11005 GCA_035438165.1 Prosthecobacter sp. | reverse complement strand
GCAGTGATTCGAGGGCGAGCTTGACGCCGCCGATGGGATTTTGCGGCGCAAAATCGCCGCCCATGACATCCAGGGCGATCTTCATTCCTTCTCTTGCGGTTGGGTCTTCAAGCGTGGCGGGAGAGCCAGTCTTAAAGCGTGAGAAAGGGGGAATGCAAACGGGAGTTTTGGGCCGCTTTCAGCGGCAATGACGAAATCAGAATGATGAATGGCGAACCCCGCAGGTTCGTCATTCGGCTTTACTCATTCGTCATTGCCCGCAGGGCTCAATACACGCCTTCGACGATGGTCTTCTCCATCGCGCCAAACGGACGCACATCGGCGACACCGTCCCAGGCATACGGCGCACGCGGCCTGCGGCGCATGGCCTCGTCGCGCTCCAGGAAGCGCGGCATGAAGAATTCCTTCGTCAGCGTGGTCAGCTCCACGCGGCCCCAGGTGTCGTACTCGACGGTGTTGTCGGTCGCTTTGGGATCGACGATGCGCAGCACGGCGCGTGGCTGCGGCGCGTAGTAGGTGATGGAAAAATTGTCCTCCGGCGTGAGCGGCACGCTGGCGGCCAGGCCCATGAGCGTGTTGCCGTAGGTCGGGTAGAAGCCGATTTTGCCTTCCAGCACCTCCTCCACGATGAAGCGCACATACTGCGGCGTCATCGTGGTGCCGCCGACGAAACAGCCACGGATGCCGGCGCTGTAGAGATCGACTTTTTCAGCGAGGGCTTCGAGCAGCTTCGGCGTGGTGAAGATGGCGGAGATCTTGCGGTTCTTCAGGAGCAGCACGGCCTGATCGACCACGTGGTCCATGTACTGGCGGGCGACGTCGAACTGCTTGTTCGAGATGAGCTTCTTCACGAAGCGCGGGTCGAGATCGACGAAGTAGCAGGAACTGCCGCGATAATTGGCAAGGTGCTCGACCGCGAGGCGCAGACGACGCGGGCCGGTGGGGCCGACCATGATCCAGGACTCACCCGGCGGGAAGTGTTTGTCGTCGAGCTTGTGGCTGAACTCCTCGTAATCGACGCGGAAGTCATTCCAGCCGATGCGCTGCTTCGGCATGCCGGTGGTGCCGCCAGTTTCGAAAATGTTGAAGGGCTTGCCTTTGAATGCGGCAGGCACCCAGACTTCGGGCTGCTGGTCGCGCAGCCATTCGTCCTCGAAATGTCCGAATTTGGCGATGATGTCCTCGTAGCTGTTCACCACGCCACGCGGGTCGAAATTCTTCTTTGCCCAGTCGAGCCAGAAGGGGCAGCCGGTTTCCGGCGAGAAGTGCCAGTTGATGGTTTCGCGGACTTGGTTGTCGAGCTGGGTTTTGGCTTCGGCGGGGGTCATGATGGTCGGGGTTAAGGAGCAGGGACTTTGAAACGAGAGGCAAAAAACGAAAGTAAAATCCCATCCTTTCCACGTCTGGACAACGAAGGCCGCCAGTGTTTATTCTGAAACGTTCAGCGTCCAACTCGTTTCAACGTCATCACCATGAAACTTCTTCGCCTTCTTCTCTCCGGCCTGTTTCTTGTCACCCTGAGCTCCTGCTGGGTCACACCACGTCCGGTGCGCAGTCCTTACAGCCCTGGCGGTCGTGCCATCACTCCGATGGAGCGCCATGATCGCAGCGTCTTGAGTCCCGGCGGGCGTGTCATCACGCCGCGTGAACGCTATCGACGCTGGCATTGAAAGCAGGTCTGAACGTACACCGGCCAGTCTCCATTGCAGCAAGCGCTGGCATGCGGGCTGATTGATGCTCTCATGCCGCCCGCATGACAAAATCAGAAGCTGAAGCAGATTTCGCCGCCGATGAGCGCCACAGCCACCGTTCTGCCGGTGTCTTCAATTCGCTGCGGGTCTGGTTCCAGTGCGCTCATTTGAGTCGGCTCGTCGTCGGCATCTCCACGCGCAAATCATGAGTCAACCATCCCTCACCCAGGACGACAACACCGCCCTCTTTCGCAAGGCCTGGACGCTCTACGACGCCATCTCGGAAAAGAACTACATGTTCCATCTCGAGATCTACGCTCAGGTCGCTGACCTGCTGAAGCAGCGCCGCACCCAGGGGCACTACCACCTCCTCGACCTCGGCTGCGGCAATGCGCGTTTTCTTGCCCCCTGCCTCCAGTCCGCCCTGCCCGAGACTTACGATGGTGTCGATCTCTCCGCCTCCGCGCTCGATGAAGCACGCGAGTATTTGAAAGGCATCCCCAACACCGCGCTGCATCACAAGGACATGCTGCAGGCCGTGGAGGACACGGATTCGGCCTTCGACGTCATCTTCACCGGGTTTGCCGTGCATCACCTGGACTCAGCCGCCAAACAGCGGCTTTTCCACGCCTGCGCCCAACGTCTTGCCCCCGGCGGCCAGTTCATCATGGTCGATGTCGTGCGGGAGGACGGTCAAACCCGCGAGCAATACCTCGACGGCTACCTCAACTTCATGCGCACGCAGTGGACCGAGGTCCTGTCCGAGCATCTCGACGAAGCCTGCGCCCATGTGGCCGCGTATGATTTCCCCGAAACACTCGCCGATCTGACGCTGATGGCCAAGCTGGCGGGACTTTCCCAAACGCAGGTCATCGGCCGCCACCACCAGCACTACATCCTGCGGTTTACCGCCTGAAAGAGGCCTTGCGTGCGCCTCGTTTGCCTTGGCACCCCCGATGATCCGATGCACCCTCATCACACTCTTCATGTCCGCCGCCGCAAGCGCTGCGGACATGACGCATTTTGAGCAGCGCATCCGGCCGCTGCTCCTCGCGAACTGCATCGACTGCCACGGCCCGGACAAGCAGAAAGGCGGTCTGCGTCTTGATTCGCGGACCGGCTGGCAGAGCGGAGGCGATTCTGGCCCCGCCGTCGTTCCGGGCAAGCTCGCCGAGAGCAAGCTCTGGCAGGCCGTCAGTTACGCTGACCGCGATTTGAAAATGCCGCCGAAGCGGAAGCTCAAGGACAGTGAAATTGCCGATCTCAAACTCTGGATCGAATCCGGCGCGCCGGATCCACGCGATGAAGTGGCCTCCAGCGGTTCCAAATCAAAAGCAGCGCGTGCGGACGCCAGTTTTTGGTCTTTTCAGCCGCCGAAAGTGATTGCGCCGCCCGTCGTCAAAAACGCTGCGTGGCCTGCCAATGACATTGACCGCTTCATTCTCGCGAAACTGGAAGCCAATCAGCTCGAACCCGCGCCCGACGCCGATTCGCGCACGCTCCTTCGCCGTCTGTCTTTCGATCTTACCGGCCTGCCGCCCTCCGCGACAAATCTGACGCCACAGAGCTACGAGAAGCTCGTGGATTCGCTGCTGGAGTCGCCCGCCTTTGCGGAGCGCTTCGCATCCCACTGGCTCGACATCACGCGCTTTGCCGAGTCCTCAGGCGGCGGTCGTTCACTTCCGTTCAAGGACGCGTGGCGTTTTCGTGACTACGTCTTCGAATCGATTCGCGACGACGCACCCGTGGATCGCATGATCTGCGAGCAGATCGCCGGAGATCTGATGCCGCATCAGAACGCCGTGCAGCGCCGCCGCCAGCTCACCGCCACCGGTTTCCTCGCGCTCGGCCCCACGAACTACGAGGAGCAGGACAAAGGCATGCTGCGCATGGACATCGTCGATGAGCAGCTCGACACCATGGGACGCGCCTTCCTCGGCATGACGATCGGCTGTGCGCGCTGCCATGATCATAAGTTCGATCCCATCTCCACGCGCGACTACTACGCGATGGCCGGCATCCTGCGCAGCACCAAGACACTCCGAAACTACACCGACAACGTCGCCCACTGGGTCGATACGCCGCTGCCGCTTGATGGCGCGGCGGAGGGCCGCATGCAGGCGCACGAACGCAAGGTCAACGAGCTCCAAACTCAAATCGCCAGCCTCAAAGACGATCTGCGAGACGCGGACAGCGCCGATCTGCGAAAGCAGAAGACAATCTCCCCTGCGGAACTGCCCGGCATCGTCGTGGATGACTCCGAGGCGCAAAAGGTTGGCGAGTGGAAGGAGTCGCAGATGTACGGCCCCTTCATCGGCAGCAGCTACGTCCACGACCTCAATGAAGGCAAAGGCGAGAAGACCATCTCGTTCCCTGCGAAACTGCCGAAGACCGGGCGCTATGAAGTGCGCGTGGCCTTCAATGCGGGGCCGAATCGCGCCGCACGAGCGATGGTCAACATCCTGCATGCCGACGGTGAGGAGTTGAAGGACCTCAAACTGGCCACCACGAACCTGAAAGGCCTGCAGTTTGCCTCCATGGGCACCTACCGGTTCGAGGGCAACGGCCAGGGATTCGTGCTCATTTCCAATGCGGGCTCCGAGGGCTATGTGACGGTCGATGCCGTCCAGTTTCTCCCGGCAGGCGGGGATGTGAAAAATGTGACTGACAGAAAGGAGTCGTCCGCGGGCGAGCGGATCAAGAAGGAGCTTTCGACGCTCGAAAAGGAGCTCAAAGCCCTGCAAAAGGACCTCCCGCCGCGTCCGGAGGCCATGAGTGTTGCCGACGATGAAGCGCCGGAGGACGCAAAGATCCACATCCGTGGCAGCGTGCGAAATCTGGGTGCTCCCGTGCCTCGGGGATTCATCCAGGCGGCGATGCGCCCGGGTGCGCCTGCTGTTCCTGCTGATGCAAGCGGCCGGCTGCAACTCGCGCAGTGGATGACCTCACGGGAGAATCCGCTCACCGCACGCGTCATGGTGAATCGTGTCTGGCACTGGCTCTTCGGCGCCGGCATCGTCCGCACCACGGACAACTTTGGTTCCACCGGCGAGGCTCCCAGCCATCCTGAGCTGCTGGATTACCTGGCGGTGAAGTTCATGGAGGACGGCTGGAACTTGAAACGGCTCGTGAAGGAGATGGTGATGTCCCGCACCTATCGTCAGGCCAGCGTAGAGCCAGGGGCGAAGAGCAAAGAGTTCCAATCCCGCGAAGCGTCGGACTCCAAGCCCTCTGCTCTTAACCCTTCGCTCGATCCCGACAACCGTCTCCTCAGCCGCATGAACCGCAAGCGCCTCGACGCCGAGTGCCTGCGTGATGCCATGCTCGTTGCTGCCGGCACACTGGATCGTTCCATCGGCGGGCCCGGTGTCAGCGAGGTCAAATCCATCGACGCCAATGACCAGAAGATCCAAAACATCGAGTACGGCTACCAGTTCCTCGACACCCGACGCAGCCTCTACACCGCCGCCTTCCGCAACGTGCGCCATCCGCTGTTTGAAGTCTTTGACTTCGCCGACATCAACCAGCCGATCAGCCAGCGCACCACCAGCACCGTCGCCACCCAGGCACTGTTTCTGATGAACTCGCCCAAAGTCATCGAGCAGGCCCGCGCCGCCGCCGATGTCGTGCTCCAATCAGCGCCTGAAACAGACAAGCGCATTCAAAACGCCTTCCAAGCTTCTCTCCAGCGTGCGCCGACGGACAAGGAGCGGACCCAGGTCCGCGACTTCCTCGATTCTTCCATGTCCGGCAACGCGACCGCCGAAGAGGTGCGCGATCTCTGGGCACGGTTCATCCAGACGCTGTGGGCCACGCCGGAGTTCCGGTTCTTGAATTGAAGTGATCGCTTCCAGTCCGCCCGGTCTGTTTGGTCAACTGGACGGAAGCTCGGTGTCTTTGGCCTTGGCTTTGCGTTTGCGCGGAGCAGGCTTGGTCACGACTTCAATCGCTGCCGCAGGTGCTTCGGGCGGTGTGTCTCCAGGGAGGATGAAGATGCTGCAGTTGCCGCAGATTTGCAGCTCCATGTCATCCCGGAGCAGATCCGCAAGCTGCCCGCTGGGCAGTGAGATGTGACATCCACCACAGACTTTGTTGCGCATCTTCGCCGCGCCCCGCTTGCCTTTGGAGATGCGGAGATCGTAGTGATGAAGGATCGCGGCGGGCAGACGTTCGCGAACTTGGTTCGATTCCAGGGTGAGTTTTTTGAACTCGGACGATTTTGGCTCCAGGCGGCGTTTGCTGGCATCCAGCTCTGTGAGCTGGCCAAGGTCTTCGATTTGGGTGGCGATTTGTTTCATGGTCTTGGGTGGTTGGTTTGGGGGATTCAGTTGTCGTCAAAGGCCGGGCGCGTTTTCACCCACAGCTTCAGCATGCCGTCGTAGGCCGTTTCCACGCAGGCGTAGCAATCGGGGACTTCGGCGCAGCTCCCGAAGTAGGTGACCACACGCGTTGCCAGGGGCATGCGCTCGAGCTGTTCCTGCACGTGCAGCGTGTAGTCGTCGTAGAGCTGAGGCTCCATCTCCACGTCGTGGTCGATCCGCAACATGGGCAGGATGTTCTCCTCAAAGGGATTGAAGAGGTAGAAGGCATCAAAGGCGTCGAATTGCACCTCGGTGATGTTGCCATGCACGATGTCAGCTTTCGTGATGCCATGCTGGTGCAGCATCTCACGCGCAGCCTCGACGAGCCGCCCCCGCTGCTCCACGCCCGTGAAATGGCCCGGCGTCGTCATGGCTCCGATCGCACAGAACTTTCCGGGGCCGCAGCCGATGTCCAGCACGCGCGTGCCCGGTTCCAAGACGAGCATTTGAGCGGCCATCTCGCACACCTCCACCGGGCTCCAGTGGCAGGAGGATAGCCTGCCAATGTCCTCCGGATAGATCTGATCGAACTCGTGATCCTTGAAGGCGTGCAGGCATTCGTGGTCAGACGGAACGTGTGGGCTCTTGGGGGCTGTGAAGGAAGGGGCTGGCATGGTGTTTTCCAGCAGCGCCATTCAACAAACACTCGGCTTGGGTAACTGCAGAGACTTTGCCGATCCATGCGCCGGACGCCAGACCTAATTTCGCCATCGGGAACGGCTTCCACCGACGATACGATGAACGCAGCCCGCACGAATCAAACGCCTGTTCGGTCGGAATGCATCTTGCCAGCGTGGGGGATTCACGATTGAATCGTGGCCCATGGACGAAAACACCCCTCCGCCCCTGCCAGCCAAAGGCTCCTGGTGGTTTGGCTGGATTCTCGCCACGGCGGTCATTCCAGGCCTCGCCCTGGCTGTGCTGCCCTTGCTGCCTGAGAATGACAGCCTGCCGCAGACGGTGATGGCGCTGGGCGGCATCGGTGCCTTGGGTCTTCACATCCTCTCCAGCGTCAAACTCGGCAAAGGCCGCTCCGGCGGCCTGGTTGTGGGGCTGATCTTCGGCGGCTGGGCGCTCATGCTGGCGTCATTTTTTGTCGGCTGCCTCGCGCTCGTCGCCCTGGAATGATGACCTCAACACTCCTCAAACGCACCACCTCACGCTGCCCGCAATGCCACGCCACGTGTCCGGCCACGGTCGAGCAGCAGGATGGCAAGGTGTTCCTCAAGCGCCGCTGCATCGCGCATGGCGAGTTCAGCGCCTGCATCGCCAGTGACGCGCGGTTTTACTGGCTGGCGCAGGGCAGGGAGGAGAACCACTGCTGTTCCGGTGGCGCGTGCTGCGATGCGACGGGCAAGGATGCGGGCACCCTGGGCCGCAATGCGGAAGGACGCGGCGTGAATCCCATAGAAACGCTCTCCACCTGCCTCGCACTGATCGAGATCGTGAACTCCTGCAATCTCTCGTGTCCGACGTGCTACGCCGACTCGCCCATCGGCATCGGTTCCAAAGTGGATGCGGTGCCCATGCCTGAGATTCAGGCTCGTGTGGACGGCGTGATCGCTCGCAAGGGCAAGATCGAAATCCTTCAGCTCTCCGGCGGCGAGCCGACGCTGCACCCGCAACTGGCTGAACTTTGCCGCTGGGCGAAGCAGCACAACAAAATCGATTTCCTGCTGATCAACTCGAACGGTGTTCGCTTCGCTAAAGAAGCCGCCCTCTGCCAAGAGCTTGGCGACATCTTCCGCAGCGGCGGTTTGCAGGTCTATTTGCAGTTCGACGGCCTCCAGGAAGCCGGCCACACAGCGCTGCGTGGTGCTGACTTACGCGAGGTGAAGCGCATGGCGCTTGCTAATCTCGCCGCAGCGAACATTCCGGTCACGCTGGCGATGACGGTGACGCACGACAACCTGCCGCACCTCTGGCAGACGATTCGTTTTGGCCTCGATGACGCGAACATCCACGGTGTGACCTTCCAGCCGGAGTTTTTGAGCGGACGCAATCAAGCGACCAATGCCAGACAGCGTCTGAATACGGCCGACATCCTCATGGCGGCGGTCGAGCAGTCGCAGGAGCAGCTCCGCTTTGAAGACTTCACGCCGCTGCCCTGCGGCGACCCGAATTGCGCCACCATCGGCTACCTCATTCGTCGCGAGGATCAGGTCTGGCATGTCAGCGACTTCCTCGACTTCACCAAGCTGCAAGGTTTCCTGCAGGACAAGATTCACTACACACTCGAAGACCTCGCCAAGTGCGGCTGCGAGAACGAACCGCTCGGCGAACTGCTCAAGACGCTCGAAAAAACGCGCAGCATGGCCTTCCGCCTGATGGTGAAGCCCTTCATGGACGCGTGGACCTGGGACGAGGACCGCATCGACCGCTGCTGCACGCATGTGATCCGTCCGGATGGCAAGCTGGACTCGTTCTGCCGCTACTACTCCGGTTTTCCTGACACCAAGGCCGCTCTGTGAATCCCTCCCCGCAGCACCAGTTTCTTCCCGGCAGCGCGGCGTATGCGTTCATGATGGTCCTGGGCATCCTGATCGGCGCGTTTTACTGGTATCGGCGTGCGCAGGGGCAAAGCGACCTGCTGTTCATCTATCTCGGCGCGCTCGTGGGCGGCTTTGCCGGTGCCAAGATCGCCTACCTGCTCGCCGAGGGCTGGCTGGAATGGCAGCAGCCGGACCGCTGGCTGCGCTGGGCCACGGGGAAGTCCGTGCTCGGCGGATTGCTCGGCGCGTATGCGGGTGTGGAGATAACCAAGCTTCTCACCGGCCACAAACGGTCCACGGGCGATGCCTTTGCCGTCATCGTTCCCGTCGGCATCCTGCTCGGTCGTGTGGGCTGCTATTTGAACGGCTGCTGCCTCGGCAAACCAACTGCGGGAGTGTTTGCCGCACACGATATTCAAGGCATCGCCCGCTGGCCTGCGCCTTTCGTCGAAGGCGTCTTTCAAGCCGTCATGCTCATCACGGTTCTGCTGCTGCAACGTCGCGGCCTGCTGCGTGATCGCCTGTTTTTCCTCTATCTCGCTGCTTATGGACTGTTTCGCTTCGTGCATGAGTTCATGCGCGACACGCCGAAGATTGTGGCGGGACTCAGCGGCTATCAGCTCATTGCGCTGGGGATGGCGGTGCTTGGAGGCGTGATGATGTGCCGCCGGACGAAATCCATGCTTGCGCCTGCGGTGGCTGAAGGCAGCCTGCGGCCATGATTCAGGAAAACGTCCGGCGCGTGCTGCCGGTGCTCCTCACAGCCCTCTTTTCACTGACTTCGTGCAAGCTCCACGAAGGCTCGATCGCCTGGAACGCCATCCATCGGGTGACGCGTCCGCTGCGTGCCGATCCGCTCGATTACCTGCCACATCCCGATCTCAAGCAGTGGGCGGCGCGGCCCGGGCCCAGGCTGGAGGTGCAGGCCGGGAAAAGCATTCCGGGCAGCCTGCTCATCCGTGATGATGAACTGGGCGCGAAAGCCAGGAAGGCCGGGCGTCCCAGTTCCGGCCTCAGTGGCAGGGCAGGGGATCTCATGGGCTTTGTCACCACGCTGCTGGCCATTGCCAGCGGTTCAGAGTCCAAGAGCAACCTGGGGTCCATTGACGACACGAGGCGGCAGCTTGCGCTCAACGAGTTTCCCTTTGTCATGCTGCAAGGCGAGGAACTGCTCTACCTCGGCCAGGACCAGCAGATGTGGCCGGAACTCGCCCGTGCCGGCAAGCACAGCAAAGTCACCATCATCACCAAGGACGGCACGTTCTTCGGCATCGCGCAGCGCATTCACTTCCGCAGCGGCTCGTCCGAGGTCATCCTGGAGGGCGATCCCACGGTGCAGTCCGGTGAGCAGCACATCAAAGGCTCGAAACCTGATGCAATCATGCGCCTGGACTTCAAAAACCGCCGTGTGATCGTGAACGGCCCGTTTGTGGAGAAGAAGCTGTTCCGCTGATGGATTCCGCGCTTGTCTTGGTCTTGCCCGTCGTGACAGACTGTGCCCATGAAACAGGAAAAACTCCGCCGTCTGCTGTTTGTGAGCGCTGTGTGTGTCTTGTCCTGTCCCTGGCTCACGCCATGCGTGGGGATTTGGGCCTCCGCGGCGGTCAATGGCGCGCATGATTCGATCACGAAGCGCGATGAGCCACTGAACCGGCTGCCTGACCCACGGCTGAAGGAGTGGGCGGCGAAACCGGGGCCCAAGCTGGCGGTGTTCGAGCATCAGACCATTTCAAAGAGCCTGCTGGTCACGGATGAGGAGGTGTCGTCCGCCCATGGCGGCAGAAACGCGCCTCGTCCCGGCACGCTCGTGGGCAAAGGAGCCTCGGCCCTCGTGGATGGTGTTTCGCAAACCCTGAACTGGGTCGATCCCTTCACCTTCGCCACGGGCAATTCACTGGGGGTCGAACCGACGAAGCCCAAACGACGGCTGATTCTGTACGAATCGCCGTTTGTGATGCTCGAAGGCGAGGATGTCCGATTCACACGCGAAGGCAAGAACGGGCACGTGCGACTCGCCAAGGCCAGCAATGCCCGAGTGACGGTCATCACTCCCGCAGGCTCGTATTCCGCCAGTGCTCAGCACATCCATTTTCGCGCCTCGCCGCCGCAAGTCGTGCTGGAACACGCTTATGGTGTCCACAGCGGTCCGCAATTTTTCAGGCCAGCGCAGCCGGAGTCGCTGATGACACTGAACTTCGTCAAACACCGCGTCTCTTGCAGCGGCGCGGTGACGGATGAAAATCGCCGCCCTATTTCAAAGCTGCGCGATAATGAGACCACTTCTCCCGCAGTTCCTTGAGAATGGCGGCATGCTGCGGATCAGCGGTGCGGGCGAGATCCTCCAGCGGGCCGGATTCGCGGTCGTAAAGCTCTCCGACGAGCGGATTCTGCTCCATCCATCGGCTGTACTTCCAGCGCTGCGTGCGCACGGCTTCTCTCGGCGCGATTCGGTCTTTGACGC
>DAORHS010000074.1:0-11032 GCA_035438165.1 Prosthecobacter sp. | reverse complement strand
GCAATCTCGCCATTGCCCGCGCCGAGGCGCTGAATCTCGCCCAGGCGAGCTTTATCCAGGTGCGTGGACGGACGCAGGCGTCTCTGGACTGGTCTGCGGCGTCCTCCACCGAAGCGAAGTACGCCCTTTTGCGTCCCTACCTGAGCTTTTCGGAGACCACCCTGGCCACATTCATGCCGTCTGGCTATTCGGTGACCTTTGCCCCCTCAATTACCACCATGACCAAGGCCGCGCTGATCAGCCCGACCGGAGTCATCTACTACTGAATCACTCTCCCCAAGCATGACCGCCTCCACACACAGAGGAACCTGTTTGACGAAATCCACGCTCCTGCCGGACGGCGGGAGGAGTGGTTTTTCCGTCACAGAGCTGGTCATCGTTATTTCCATCATGGGCGTGCTGGCGGGGATCACCGTGGGCGCGTTCAACAATTTCCTGGGAGGCGCCAAAGACGCCCTTGCCGAAGCGCGGCAGGAGATGCTCAACCAAGCGCTTCATCGTTTTGCCCAGCAGAATTACGAGATGTTGTTCACCCCGATGGATGGCTCCACGGCGGATGAAATGGTCATTCTGCGCACGCTTCAGTACCGCGATGCAGACGCCGATCGTGCAAAGATAGGCTCGCCCTACATGGACCCGCGTTACAACCCGGTTTCATCCAGCAGTACGGCGGAGTATCGCCTGCGTTGGGCGGGCGGCATGTACGAACTGCTCACGCCCGGGCAGGCAGGGACCGGTTTGCTCATGAATTTCGAAGGCACTGATTTCACCACGGCATTTGTCTTTCCGCCGAACTTCCAAATGGCAGGACGCTGATCCAGCCACGCTTCACCTCATGTCTTCTCTTCTCCAGATTCCCCAGCCCCAGCCAGCCCCAAAATCATTTGGCGCTGCGAGTAATCCGCCAAACACGACAATTGAGGCGCGGCAAACAGCGATTCTTGCCATTCAATCCATTGAAGGGCTGGCTCTGCAATACGGGATGCTGCCGGTGACGCTGCTGCGGGAAAGTTGTTCGCCTGATGCTGAGAGACTGATCCGCAAGCTGGGCCGGGTACCCTATGTGGCCGATCCGTGGCTGCCTGTGAGCACCATCGGACCGATGCTGGTCATGGCGCATCACAACCCGCGTGCGGGAGATCTGTGGGGCGTGCCACATTTCCTGACGATTCGTGTGCTGGTCACCCAGGAGCAGTATCAAAACACGCGCAAAGACTTGGTGCAGCGTTTTGGCCAGATGCCGATCTCGCAGTCGAATGCGATGGAGCAGCTCCAGCCGCCGGTGTTTGCCGATCTTGGACTGGAAGGATCGTTCAACTGGCTGTTGGAACATTACCCCTACGAGCCGGCTGAAATCACCAAGCTCAAGGGCTTCTACGAAGCGCAGAAAGGCAAGACGGACACGCTTGGCATCAATGACTTTAACGTGGTGCAGCGGAACATGGGTATTGCCCTGCAGCATCTCGTCAGCGGTTGCAAAACGCTGGTTTACAGCGCCACCGAAGCTCAGCGTCAGACGTTTTTTCCCATTCCACTGCTGGAACGGCACAACGTCTATCCGCTCTACATCGGCAAGCAGGTTGTATTCCTTCTCAGTGAGAGCAGCGACTGCTATGCCTTCGAGGACGAGTGGCTCTCCATGGGCAATCCCTCGGTGAAGATTGTGCCGGTGCTGGCTGATCTGGCGAGCATCCGGGACGCCATCAACCGCGCTGGTGCCACGTTTGATCCCAGTGCGGTCGCATCCATCGAAGGGGCGTCTCTGTCCGTCGCGGATGACGCCAGTGTGGTTGAAATTTCTCCTGAGGACATGGCGCGGGTCAATCCGCAGAATCCCAACCACGAACCCGAACAGTTGGTTCAGTGGGCCTTGTTCACCGCCATCCGCTGCCGCGCTTCGGACTTGCATGTGGAGAAGTTCTACAGCTTTACCCGTTTCCGGGCCCGCATGGACGGCACGATGAAGACCATCATGACGGCCCCGGAGAGCCAGTTGAACCGCTACGTGGCGCTGCTGAAGAACTACGCTGGCATGAGCCAGAACCGGCAGGAGTGCCAGGATGGCCGCATGGCCCTCTCGATTGGCCGCCGACGCGTGGATGTTCGTGTGGCCGCCGTACCGACGCGACGCGAGTTCCAGAAGGTGATCATGCGCTTCCTCGACAAGCAGGATGGGGTGAAGCGCCTCTCGGACTTCAATCTTTCCCAACGTCAGATCGACATCCTCACACGCACGATGCAGCGGGACCAGGGTCTCGTGCTCGTCACTGGTCCCACCGGTTCGGGCAAAACCACCACGCTCTATGCGCTTCTCAACAGCGTGAACGACGAAGGGGTCAACATTCAGACCATCGAAGATCCCATCGAGTACGAAATCGAGGGGATCAATCAGACACAGACAAACAACGCACGCGGCCTCGACTTCGCCAACGGTCTTCGTGCGCTTCTGCGTGCTGACCCTGACATCATTCTGATCGGTGAGTCACGCGATGCGGAAACCGCCGGTGCGGCGGTGAACGCCTCGCTCACAGGACACCTTGTGCTGACCACACTGCATGCAAACGACTCCCTGCGTGCGGTTTCGCGTCTGCTCAGCATGGGCGTCGAGAAATACCTGCTGGCGGACTCGCTCGCCCTCAGCCAGGCGCAGCGTCTGTCGCGGCGCCTCTGTGCCTACTGCAAGCAGCCCATGCAGGCGCCTCAGGACGTCCAGGATCTCATGGCCAAACAGGCCATCATCACCCAGCCGCTGACCACTCCGATCTACAGCGCCCGCGGTTGTGACGAGTGTCACGGCACCGGTTACGCCGGTCGCGTGGCCCTGATGGAACTGTGCGAGATCAACAACGAACTTCGTGATCTTGTTGAAGAGGGCGCTCCGCTCAGCGCGATGCGCGCCGCAGCCTTCAAAAACGGCTTTCGTTCCCTCTACCAGGAGGGCCTGCAGCAGGTCATCGGCGGCCATACCTCGCTCGATGAGATCAAATGCCTCAGTTACACCGCCATGTGAGCCGCTCGATTTATCCTTCAAACCCATCGTATCCCGCCATGTCCCAGACCACTCAACTCCTGCCTCGTGAGTTCGCCGCGCGCGCCGTTGCGCGTGTTTTGCTCGTCGATGATGAACCCCATGTCCTGGCCGTTGGCAAAGCGGTGCTCGAAGCCCATGGCTTTGAAGCCGTGGCCGTGCCCAGCGGTGAAGAGGCGCTCGAGCTGGTGCGTCTCGGCATGGAGAACGGTCAGCGCTTCACCACCGCCATTCTGGATCTCACCATGCCCGGCGGGGCGTCCGGCTTTGAGGTGCTCGAATGGCTGCGCGCCTGTGATCCCCGGCTGCCCGTGATCGCCTGCAGCGGTTACTTTCAGGAGGATGTGAAGGAGCTCTGCCAGGCGATTGGCTTTGTCGATGTCCTGCACAAGCCCTTCAATCTCGAAAGTCTCTGCCTGGCTGTTCGTCGTGCCATGGTGCAGGATCCGGATGCCATCATCAATGCCGCGACCCAGCCCACGGAAAGCGCATCATGAGGTTCAACTTCCAGATCGCCAACCGATTCACCCTGCTTGGCATGTTTGCCGTTTTGGTGGGTGCGGGGGCGACTGCGTCCGGATTCATCTGGCAGGAGTTCATTACCCTGCGGTTTGTTCAGAGTTCCTATCTGGGGGCCGTCGTTCTTGCCGGCCAGATGGAACTGAACCGGCAGGCGCTCAGCGAAGGGGAGATCTCCGGAGTGGCGCCCTTGAACTGGGAAAACGAAACTCGCATGCGCATGCGCTTGCAGACGGTGGAGATTCCTCCCGCTCTGCAGAATCTTGGCTTGCAGGTCGAGGTCGTCGCGCCGCGTCAGTCGGCCGCGGGGATGGGTGCTCCGCCCGTGGCGAAGTCACCCCCCATCGTTATTTTGCCCATCTGCCAAAAGTGCGTCATCGGTGAACCTTCTCCCATGCATATGGACAGCCTCATTTATCGGGTGATGGCCGGCAGCACCCTGGTGATGGATGACACCAGCGACACGCGGGAGCTTGAAATCAATGGCGGGGACCACTGGCTCATCAGCGCCGCACCGCTCTACTCCCACAACGGAAGGGTTGCGGGTGCCTTCATTGCGCGCCAGCCCTTGGTGCAGTTGCGTCATTTGTTCAACGCGCAACGTCTCACCGTACCAATCCTTGGTGCATGCGCCGGCCTCGCGCTCGCCGTGTTCAGCTTTTATGTCATTGGCAGGCGGATCACCAAGAAGACCCACGCGCTCATCGACGCCTTCCGCGCCATGCGTTCAGGCAATCTCAACGTGCGCGTGCCCGCCAGCGGTGGTGACGATCTAGACCTCGTCCAGGAGGAGTTCAACACCATGATTTCTCACGTTCAGGAGGAGGATCACCGCAAGCACACTCTGCTGGTCGAATACGAGGCCGCCAAACGCCAGGCTGAGACCGCCACAGCCGCCAAGGGCAGCTTTCTCGCCAACATGAGCCACGAGATCCGCACACCGATGAACGGCATCATCGGCACCACCAGCCTGCTCATTGAGATGGGGCTGGATCCCGAGCAGGAGGAGCTCGTGCGAATGATCCGCTCCAGCGGAGAGTCTCTTCTTCACGTCATCAATGACATTCTGGACTTCTCCAAACTGGAGTCCGCCAAGATGGACATGGAGAAGCTGCCTGTGGACATCGAAAAACTCCTCGGTGAGACCACCGATGTCTTCTCTCACAAGGCGGCGGAGAAAAATATTGAGTTGAACGTGCATATCGACGCTGCACTGCCGCGCAAGATCCTCGGCGACTTTCAGCGCATCAAGCAGATCCTCGTTAATCTCGTCGGCAATGCCATCAAGTTCACTGAAAAGGGGGAGATCCTCATTCTCGTCCGCCAGGTCTCGCGCCAGACTCCTCAGGGAGACAAAACTCTGCTGCACTTCTCCGTACGTGACACGGGCATCGGCATCCCTCCGGAAAAAATCGGGCATCTCTTCCAGGCCTTCAACCAGGCCGACTCCTCCACCACGCGCAAGTACGGCGGCACCGGCCTCGGTCTCGCAATCTCCAAAAAACTCATCAAGCTCATGCAGGGTGAGATCAGTGTCGTCAGCGAGGAAGGGAAGGGGTCCGATTTCTTTTTCGAACTGCCGCTCGTCGTCGCGCCAGACGATGAATCGCGTGATGAAGAAATTGCATGGCTCGATGTCGTCAAAACCCGCCCGGTGGCGATCTACAGTGCGCATCCGACGACGCTGCAGGTGCTCAATCAGTCGCTCATGCAATGGGGAATGAGCGTGAGCACCCTTCGGGATCGTTCACTCACGGAACTCGACAATGTTCTCGAAGAGGCGGGGCTTTTCATTCTCGATGTCTCACGCCTCCGTCATGAGGAGGCGGTGCTGATGCTCAATGCCGCCGCCGTCCGGGGCTCTGCGATCATCACCATCATGCCGATCACGAGCGCCAAGCTTGATCGCGAGCGTTTCAGCCCGCCAGCGGGAAGCCGGCACACTCGCCTGTCGAAACCGATCAAGCGTCGGGAACTGCTGCGCACCATGGCGGAACTCTACCGGATGCCGCGCCGTGTCGTCCTGGCTCCCATGAGCACCACCTCGGCACCCGCCTCAACGTCGTCCACAGATCCTTTGTCGCTCCAAAGCATGCCTGTCCTGCGGCCCATCAGCACGCCTGTGCAATCCACGATGCAACCCCAATCCCAGGTCCAGCGGTCCATGGTGCAGCCTCAGCCGCCAGCGATGCCGCCGCAGGTTCCTGCGCAGCCATTCTTCCAGCCACAGGTTTCCTTGCCCATGGTTCAGCCCTTGTCAGCCTCCTTTGATTCGCCCCAGGTGCTGGAGACTCCTGCACCTCCCTCCATATCTGAGTATGGTTCCGCCCGTGCGGCAGCCGGCGGCCATGACATTCAGGTTTCCAGCTCCACCAACCGCGCCATTGCCAAGGCGGCCAAGGCAGAGACTGACAATTTCGCCAGCCAGAATCCTGCGCGGATTCTTCTCGTGGAAGATCAACCCTTGAATCAAAAGATTGCCAGCATGCTGCTGCAACGACTGGGCTATGCCAGAATGGACATCGCGAACAATGGCCAGGAGGCGGTCGAGATGGCCGCTCAGGGAACCTACGACATCGTCTTCATGGACCTTCAGATGCCCGTCATGGGGGGCGTCGAGGCCACACGCCGCATTCGTGGGAATTTCCAGCTCAAGCACCAGCCGGCCATCATCGCCATGACGGGGCATGCTCTCACGGGGGTCAAGGAGGAATGTCGCGAGTGCGGTATGAACGCTTTCCTTACCAAGCCGGTCTCCCTTGATGATTTTCGCCGGGTCATTCCTCCGGCTCTCGCCGTCGAAGCATCCCAGATTCCGATGAATTTGTAGCGTGGAGGCCGGGGGGCTGAAATGCATCAAAGTAAATAGGGGAGGGAACGAGATTTTCCCATCTTGCGGGATACTTTGAAATGTTTCATAGACGCCTGGTGAAATCCCACCTCCCAGATCATCCCACCCAGCTCTATTTCATCCGTCACGGCGAGGTCGAGGAAAAGTATCACAAGGTCTTTGGCGGCTCACGCATCGACATGGCGCTGTCCCCCTTGGGAATGAGCCAGGCGGAGGCGGTGGCGGCATGGCTCAAGGATACGAAGCTGGATGCGCTGTATGCCAGCCCCATGCTGAGGGTGCAGCAGACGTTGACCCCGCTGGCCAAACAACGAGGCATGCAGCCGGAACTGATGCCTGGACTGCGTGAGGTTGATTTCGGCGACTGGACAGGAAACCGTTGGGATGAAGTGCAGGTGAAATTTGGCGTCAGTGCGTTCGACTGGCTGGAAATCATCGAGAGCAACGGCATTCCAAACGGCGAAAGCGTACAGGGCATCATGACCCGCGTGCAGGAGTGCCTGCTCCAGATCGTGAACGCACATCCACACCAGCGGGTGGCGGTTTTTTGCCATGGCGGCATCATTCGTGTGATGATCGCGCTGCTGCTGGAAATGCCGCTGGCGCGCATGGCCCACTTCAACATCGAATACGGCAGCATCAGCATGGTGGAACTGCTGCCGGAGCGAAAGCACGCCGTGGAGATCGAACTGCTGAATTTCCAGCCACCGGTCTGACGGGGATGGGCCGGTTAGTTCAGAGGCTTTAGCTCAGGCGGCAAAAATTTGCCGTCTTTACGAATGAGCCTGCCGTCAAAGCGGATCTCGCCGCCGCCGTAGTCGGGGCGCTGGATGTTGACGAGATCCCAGTGGACCTGGCTGCGGTTGCCGTTGTCGGCGACGCCTTCGTAGGCCTGGCCGGGCGTGAAGTGAAAGCTGCCGGCGATTTTTTCGTCGAACAGGATGTCGCGCATGGGCTCTTTGATCTCGCGATTGAAGCCGATGGCGAACTCACCGATGTAACGGGCGCCTTCGTCGCTGTCGAAGATCTTGTTGATGGCCTCGGTGTTGTTGGCGGTTGCTTTGATGATTTTACCCCTGCTGAATTCAAGCTTCACGCTGTCGAAGGCGATGCCCTGATAGATGGTGGGCGCGTTGTAGCTGATCATGCCTTCGACGCTGTCTTTGACGGGGGCGCTGAAGACTTCGCCGTCAGGAATGTTGTGATTGCCGCCGCAGGCGATGGCTTTGAGTCCCTTCAAGCTGAAACGCAGATCGGTGCCAGGACCGGTGATGTGGACCTGTTGGGTCTTGTCCATGAGCTTCTTCAAGGCGTTCATGGCAGGGAGCAGGGCGGCGTAGTCTAGCAGACAGACACGGAAGAAGAAGTCTTCGAAGGCCTGGGTGCTCATGCCGGCCTGCTGGGCCATGGATGACGTGGGCCAGCGCAGGACGACCCAGCGGCTGTTATTGACGCGTTCGTTCTGCACGGGGCGCAGCTTGGCCATGACCAGCTTCATCTTGTCAGGCGGCACGTCGGCGGCCTCGGTGATGTTGTTGCTGCCACGCACGGCGATGTAGCAGTCGGTCTGCTTCATCAGGGCGAGGTTGTTTTTGGCGATGATGTCGTACTGCTTTGCATTGGCGTGGAGCATCTGCTCCCGGGTGAGCACGGCGTCGTTGATTCGCACCATGGGCAGGCCGCCGACGGCAACGACTTCACGAATAAGACTCTGGCCGACGGCGCTGGGTACATCGAAGAGGTCGATCCAGACGAGTTCACCTTTTTTGACCTTGGTGGAGTAGCGGACGAGCTGGCGGGAGAGGGCGTCGATTCGTGGGTCGTGCATGATTGGGATTGTGGCGATAAAGACACGTGCTGGCAAAAGGGAAAATTCAGGGAATGATGCGGCATGCGCCTTTCGGTCTTCCTCCTGTTCTGCCTTTGGAATCTCACTCTGGCGTCAGCCCGATCTCCGGAGTGGATCAAGGATCTTACGCCCGGTGGCACCGGGACGCGCATTCAGGTGCCAGCATGCCGGCTGACCTTTGAACTCGGCTGGAACAATCTCATCACAGCGGGCAAGGCGACTCTGTCCGTGCGTGATGCAGGTACCTGCTGGCGTGCTGACGCCACCGCTGCGAGCACCGGCCTGGCGCGCACGCTTTGGAGGTATGACTGTGAAATGTCGTCGATCATGCATCGCGGGGATTTGCGTGCGCAGTATCTCCAGCACAGTGAAACAGACCGGGATGAAACCTGTCGTTATCGTGTGTCGTTCGAGCCGGGACGGGTCGTCACCGAGACGAGGATCCTTCCGGTGAAAGGAGATCCGTCCACATCGACTGTTGTCTGTCCGTACGGACCGATGGATGACATCCTCTCGGTCATTCTTTACGTGCGCAGTCTGGAGTTGAAGGACGGGCAAAAGATCACGCGCGTCGTGCAACCCTGGGACAAGCCGTATCTGACCACCTTTGAGGTGCTGGGGCGCGAAACGCTGAACTTCGGAGGCAAGAAACGTCCCTGTATCAAATTGGGGCTGCAGATTCGCAAGATCGACCGAACGACGCTGGCGCTCAGTGCCTACAAGAAGATGAAGACTGCCACGATCTGGGTTTCCGATGACGAACTGCGGGTTCCCATCGAGATGCACGCCAGCGTTTTTGTGGGCTACATGTCTGCCAGGCTGGCCAGTTTCGAGACGTTCGACGGGAACGACGCACGAGCCTCAATTCCGGCAGACACCACGGTGAAACCACCTTCGCGATAGGAAAAGCGAATCAGGGGGCCGGGGTTGTTTCGATTTCGACATGAATGTCGTCGAAATAGACGGGTTCACCCGAGAAGGGCGTGGCCCAGATGGCACATTTGCCCTGGCCCTTGAGCCCTTTGTCCTCGTATTTGATGAGCGGTTCGGCGGGTTCAGCCGCATCGGCCGCCCAGGCCTTGCCGGCAATGGTCCATGCGTCGCCTGCACCCTTTTGAACCACCAGTTTGACTTTCACCCAGGCTTCACTGGTCCAGGCAAACGGAACGCTGGAGAGTGTTTCGTTGTTTTTGACGAGATCGAGTGACTTTTTAGCGGGATTGACGATGAGCCGATGACCACTCATGCCGTGCACGCTGACACCGAAGCGGGGAGTGCTCCGGCCGCGTTTGATGGCGAGAATCCTGGTTTCAATGCTGACGCTGCCATTGGCGGAGGCGGCCAGTTGGGCGCTGGCATCGGTGATGGGATTGGGATCAATGACAATGGCCTTGTTTCCGTCGCGTGCCGCGATCTTGATGGTGCCGTCAACCACGAAGACTTCCTTTGGAGGTTCGCCTTCGGTCCAACTGTCGGCATTGATCTCGAAAGATTGCAGATGCTGGGCTTGAAGAGAACATGCGGCACACAGGCCGGCGGCAAGGAACATTCGTTTCATGATTGGCTAGCGAAACTGGCTCAACGCACAGGTTCTTTCAGCAAGGCGAGGGCTTCGAGCGCGGAGACGTCTTCATGAACAACCGCCGCGAGGCTGCGGGCGATCGCGGCAGGGTTTTTATGCTGCCAGACATTGCGACCAATGGCGATGCCGGCGGCACCGGCATCCATGGCGTCTTCGACCATTTTAAGCAGGCCGGCATCATCCCCCATGGCAGCACCTCCGAGAATGATCACTGGCACAAAGCTCTGGGAGACGATGCGACGAAAATCATCGACGGTGCCATTGGTGGGGTAGGGGGTCTTGACAACATCGGCACCAAGTTCGGCGGCGAGGCGGACGGCGAAGCTGACGTTTTCCACCGTGTACTTCTCCGGTACACCGAGCGCAAAAGGCAGGGACTCGAGGATGACGGGGATGTCGGTGTCGAGGCTGAGCCGAATAAGGTCGGCACATTCCTGGAAATTGGTTTTCTCATAGGCGGAGCCTGGATAGAGCATGTTCATGACGGCATTGGCGCCGACCATTTCCGCCTCCTCAACGCCAAACACGCCGATGCTGCCCGCTCCCTCGCCTGTTGTACGAGTGTTATAGACATCCGTTCGTAGAATGATGCCTTTGCCTGCCAGGCTGTCTGCTGCGCGGAGCGCGACGCCGAGATTCATGACGTAGCCATCGACGAATTCGTTGACCTGATCGATGAGCTGGAAAGGATTTTCCAGGCCTGGCACCGGAATGGCGCAGCCGTGATCGATGGGAAGAATGACGGTCTTGCCGTTGCGAAAGAGTGCTTCGAGGTTTTCCTGGCGGTTCATGAAACGATAGGGGGTGAATCGTTTCTTCGCAGCGATGCGTGCCACGTGCAAACCAAAATCCTGCTCTCCCGTCCTCCTGGTTTCAGCGTCTGATGCTCTGGGGCTGGCTTTTCACCTTTTCGATTTCGCGATTGGAACTCTCGATCTCGCGTTCGTAAGGCGTCTTTTCACGTTTGTATTCTCGCACGAGATCGAGTGTCCAGAAGGCACCGCTCAAGCTGGTGGCAAGGAGGAGCACGAAGAGGATGTAGCAAATGAAAGACATCTGGGTCTCATGAGCCCGTCGTTGTTCCCGGTCGGCATCCACATCAAGCACCCCCAGCATGTCCATCCACCAGAGACGCCAGACACGCGGATCCCGGGCAATGTTTAAGGCCCAGAAGCTGACAAACAGCGTCAGAATGGAAGCAAT
>DAORHS010000073.1:0-11106 GCA_035438165.1 Prosthecobacter sp. | reverse complement strand
GTTGCAGGACGCCATCGGCCTGCACCATCATCGGGACACAACGCTGAATGCCGCCATCCTCAAACTGGAAGGAGATCCCGCCGCCGCCGCGGGCAGCAATGCCAACAAGGGCAGCCAGCTTGTCTATAAGCTGTGTGAGGACGCGGCGAAGGACGCCCGCAGAGCCTTGAAGGTGCTGAGCGACGGGGATGTCAAAACGCTGCTCTCCGCCTACCGGGACTCGATGGAGGACGTGCATGGCCGCAAGCACAACGCGGGGTGGTCCGCCGCCGGGTTCACGGACGGCGTCTCCGTGCCGCGCGAGCATGACAAGCGCCAGACGCTGCTGGCGGCGATGCGCTCCTACCTGGCCGCCAATCCGGCCCATGAGACGAGCAAGCTACAGCCCAGCGGCCCGCCGCTGGCGGTGACGGCGGCGGCCGCGCTGGCTCTGGGCACCACCATTCAGGCCGCCTTTGATCTGCTGAACACCAAGGAGAGCGGCCAGGCGAACTGCAAGACCCTGCGCGATGCGGACAAGGACGCGCTCTCCGCCGAGGTCAGCGGCACCATCTCCGAGCTGCGGGGGCTGCTGGCGGATGATGATCCGCGCTGGGAGAACTTCGGGCTGAGCATTCCGGCGCATCCGAATGCGCCGGAGCCGGTGGCCAGCCTGACGGTGACGTCCGTCGGGGAGGGCCGTGAAGAGCTGTCCTGGAGCGCCGCGGTGCGCGCGGGCTACTACCGCCTCTTCATCAAGATCGAGGGCGTGGACACGGACTTCCGCTTCCTGAAGCGCGACACGGATCTCGACCATGTCATCTCCGGCCTGACCCCCGGCGCGACGATCTCCCTTTATGTCATCGCCGCGAACGCCGGCGGCGAGGCAGCGCCCTCGCCCACGGTGACGAAGGTGGTGGGGGCGTGAGGAATGACGAAGCCCGAATGACGAAGCCCGAATGACGAATGACGAGCGGGACGAAAGGAATTTTGAGATGAACCTTTTCCATGCACGGGCCTGCGACGTGCATGGGAAATCGGCCGGGTGCCGGTGTTGCGGGGTTGGCGGAGCGGTCCTGGGGTTGGGCCGCTCTGCCATTCCCGGCAGGCAGGATCGATGAAAAGAGTGAGGCCTGCCGCCCGATTCACTGATACATCCTCCATGTGAAACTCATGAGCACCTCAGACACACTCCGTGACGATACGAACCGATGGGAGCAGTATTTTGCAAAGCTGGAGGCGTTCAAGACGCGGCATGGGCACACCCGTGCGCACCGGCGCAACCACTCCAGCAGTTTGGAGAAGTGGTGCACGAAGCAACGGGAGCTGGAGCGCGAGGGTGGGCTGGCTCCTGGGCGGCGGGAACGGCTGGAGGCGCTGGGCTTCGAGTGGGAGTCGCCCCGGCTCTCGAACTTTTTGTCGCCTGAGGAAAGCGCGGCGTGGTGGGACAAGCGCCTGGCGGAGCTGGAGAAGTTTCGGGAACAGCACGGCCATGTGCTGGTCAGCAAGCATGACAAGACATGGCATGGTCTGGGGAAGTGGCTGCAACGCCGGCGCGCCGAGTGGCGTGCAGGCATGCTGCAGCCAGAACAGATCCGCAGCCTGGAAGCGCTGGGCGTGGTGAGTGCGGTCACCGTCGGACGACTCCCGAACGCGGAGGCTGAGGCGAGGTGGGAACGGCGCTTCGCCGAGCTGCTGGCCTTCCGCGAACAGCACGGCCACTGCGATGTGCCAGCCTGCTGGCGGGAGAATCCCGTGCTGGCTGACTGGGTGCGGACGCTGAGGAAAAGCCACCAGAAAGGAAGCCTCCGCAGCACGGTCCGACAGCGGCTGGAAGCCGTGGGTTTCACCTGGCAGTCAGGCATGCGGCATCTGAGTGCCGGGTGGGAGCGGCGGTTTGCCGAACTGAAGGCATTTCGGCAGGCGCACGGACATCTGCATGTGAGCAAGGGCAATCAAAGCACCAAACTCCTGGGCTACTGGCTGACGGACCAGCGCGTCCTGATGAGAAACGGCATCCTGGCCCCCGAACGCGTGACGCGGTTGGACGAACTGGATCCCACCTGGCGGGGCAATGGAACGGGCGGTGCCCGCCCCAGTGTCACCCAGACGGAGGTGGTGCCCAAGGACGCGCTCTCCCAATGGGAGTACTACTTTGCGCGGCTGCTGGCCTTCCGAGAACAACTCGGCCACACGGATGTGCCCACGCCCTTCCCGGAGGACAGGGCGCTCTCCGCCTGGGTGGGCGAGCAGCGCACCGGGCACCTCTACGGGCGGCTGCACTTTGACCAGATCACGCGGCTGGAGAAGCTGGGCTTTGCCTGGACCGCGCCGGGAGAGTGAGGGGCATCCGGAGACGTTCCAAATTCCGTCCAAGGATGTTTTGACGCGGCGGTGGAAGTCTGCGCAGAATGTACCCGGCTTTCCTCACCCCTTCCCTTCCCATGAAACTGCTTCGCGATCTTCTGGTGCTCGCCTCGGGCATTCTCTCGGCCTTGTACCTGCTGAACATCGGCTTCGGCGTGGCGGAGTTCATTCCCGACAACGTGCCGATCTTTGGCAATCTGGACGAAGCGGCGGCCACAGGCCTGCTCATCAACTGCCTGGCCTACTTTGGCCTCGATGTCAGCCGCTTCCTGCGACGCAAGAGCGATGCGACCAAGCCTGAGGTGAAGACGCATGACATTGATGTGAGCAAGTGAGAGGTGGGGAGGCAGAGGGTGAAGTGTGATGAGTTACGGACGGAGGAGGCCGACGGGCTTCAAGGAGCGAACCCTTTGGGTTTGTCTCCGACCGCCGAGCACCTCTGGGAAACTGGTTTTCTACCCTTCTCCAAGCACCACGTCCGGTGGTCCGGAGGCCTGTTCTTGCGACATTTCACTGGAGCCGTGCACCAGCGTCCATTTCAGGCCGGGGCAGTAGCGGGACTCCCACACATCGCGCAGCACAAGGGTGTCTGCGGCGCCGTGGCGGAGATGGGGAAAGTGGCGCTTGTGATGGAGGGCCAGGCGCAGCGGGGAGAGATCGTCGCTGAAGCTGACGAGATGCAGCGGGCGCACGGGGCCTCTGCCTGCCTCGGCTTCGTAGAGCAGGATGATGGCGAGCGCGCTGGCGGCGGCTTCCAAATGCGTGTCCCATACGATGAGCGGTGGTGCCTCCGCAGGCTGACGCAGGTGCTGGATGAGCCGGGACTCGACCGCGAAGTCGATGTGCGGCGTGGTGGGAATCGTGCGGCCGCTGGGCGTGTGACGGATGGCGGGCGGATCGCCATGCAGGTCGTAGCAGCCCACGTGCCGAGGTTTGACGGAGGTGCGCTTCGGATGCGTGACGGGATGATCGATGTCCTCGACGGGCAGGATCTCGCGCTGCGCATGGTAGAGCGGCAGAAAGCAGTCTTCGAGAATGCTCTGGCGGATCTCGCGCATGAGCTGGTGGTAGAAGTGGATGTTGTGCAGGCCGACGAGCTGCCAGCCGAGCGGTTCCTGCGTCTTGGTGAGGTGATGCAGGTAGGCACGGCTGTGGGTCACGCAAACGGGGCAGGAGCAGGCGGGATCGAGGCGGTCCTCGCTGAATTTGTAAACGGAGCGCCGCAGCTCCACGATGCCGCGTGAGGTGAAGGCGGTGCCGCGCTTCGCCACCTGCGTGGGGATGATGCAGTCAAACATGTCCACGCCACGATGCACGGCCTCCAGCACATCCACCGGCGTGCCGACGCCCATGAGGTAGCGCGGGCGGTCTGCGGGCAGCAGCGCGGCGGTGAGCTCGCACACGTCTTCGCGCTCGCTTTTTTCCTCGCCCACCGCGAGTCCGCCGATGGCGAAACCGTCGAAGTCGATCTGCATGAGCCCCTCGGCGCTCTCGCTCCGCAGATGCGGATACAAGGCGCCCTGCACGATTCCAAACATCGACTGCGGCGAGTCCTCGCGTGCCGCAAGACTGCGCACGGCCCAGCGCTGCGTGACCTGCAAGGCCGCGCGTGCCGTTTTCTCGTCAGCGGTGGAAGGGATGCACTGGTCGAGCACCATCATGATGTCGCTGCCGATGGCGCGCTGGGTTTGAATGCTGAGCTCCGGACTGAGCAGGATGCGCCGGCCATCGACGTAGCTCTGAAACACCGCGCCCTTCTCTGTCATCTCACGCGAATGAGGCAATGAGAAGATCTGGTAACCGCCCGAATCTGTGAGCACGGAGCCAGGCCAGTTCATGAAACGATGAATGCCGCCAAGCTTCGTGAAGACGTCGGGCCCCGGACGAAGCAGCAGGTGGTAGGTGTTCGCTAGCAGGATCTGCGAACCGGAGGCATGCAATGACTCCTGCGTCTGCGCCTTCACCGTGCCCTGCGTGCCCACCGGCATGAACAAGGGCGACTGGATGGTCCCATGCAGCGTGTGAAACGTGGTGGCTCGTGCGTGCGAGCCGCTGGCCTGGGCGTCGAGCTGAAAGTGGAGGCGGGAGGGAGACATGGAGCGCTGAGACGCGCGGCTACTGCTCCGCAAGCATGGCCCGCAGGCCGGAGAAGAAGTTGGTATTTTCCTCCTGCGTCACGGTTTCATTCATGTGGCGGGTGTAGTCGAGCTCCTCGATGTATTTGCGGTCGAGCTCCTTCAGGAAGGTGCTGGGCATGCTGGTCTGCTTCTGTCCCCACTTCATGCGCGTGCGCGTGTGGCTGAGCGTGAGCTTTTGCTTCGCCCGGGTGATGCCGACGTAGAACAGGCGGCGCTCCTCATCGACGCGCCCTTCGTCGAAGCTGCGCTTGTGCGGCAGGATGCCCTGCTCGACGCCGGGCAGATAAACCACGGGAAACTCGAGGCCCTTCGACGCGTGCATCGTGATCAGACAGACGCCTTTCTTCTTTTCGATGTCGTCCTTCTCCTCACGCTCGTCATTCAGGCTGATTTCATCCAGGAAGCCGCCAAGCCCGTCGGCGCGGTTGCGTTCTTCATAGCCAGCGAGGCTCTTGAGCAGTTCATTGATGCCGTTCTCCCAGCCGGTGAAGTCCTCCGGTTCTTTGGCCGCCTTTTTGAGATGCTCCATGTAGCCAGTTTCAAGAATGAGCGCCTGGGTCATGTCCACAAGCTGCGTGCCGCTGGTGTTCGCAGGGCCGGAGTACTTGCTGATGAGGCGCGTGAAGGTGCGGATGGCGTTGCGTGACTTCTCGGGGATCTGGCGCAGGAAATCCTCGTCGCACAAGGCCACCCAGACGCTGTGGTGCTTTTCCATGCTGCGCTCACGGGCGAGTTCGGCCGTGGCGCTGCCGATGCCACGTGTGGGCGTGTTCAGCACGCGCAGGAGACTGATGTCGTCGTGCGGATTGTGCAGCACGGTGAGATAGCAGAGGATGTCCTTCACCTCGCGACGGTCAAAGAAGCTGCGGGCACCAACGACGCGATAAGGGATTTTTCGCTGGCGGAAAGCCTGCTCGAGTACCCGCGATTGATCGTTCGTGCGAAACAGCACGGCAAAGTCCTCCAGCGACTGCTTGTTCGCGAAGTGGGCCGTTTCGACCTCTTTCGCGATCATGTCGGCCTCCTCCTTTTCATCCTGAGTGGCGATGAGGCGCACGAGATCGGAACCTTGATTGCGGCTCCAGAGTTTTTTCGGTCTGCGACCGGCGTTGTTGACGATGAGGCTGTTCGCTGTGTGCAGGATGGGCGTGGTGCTGCGGTAGTTCTCCTCCAGTTTCACCACATGGGGATTAGGAAAGAAATCCTCAAACTGCGTGATGTTGGTGATCTCGGCTCCGCGCCAGCCATAGATCGACTGATCATCGTCACCGACCACGCAAACATTGTAAGGCGCCGGAACCAACGCACGCAGCAAGCGCATCTGCAGCGAGTTGGTGTCCTGAAATTCATCCACCATCACGTAATGATGCCGGCTCTGCACCGTGGCGCGCACATCGGCGTGTTCTTCGAGCAACCGCACTCCGAGAACGAGCAGATCATCAAAGTCCATGACGTTCAGGCCGCGCATCTCATCCATGTATTTCTCCATGATCGCGGCATCGAGATTGGTTTGGGGATCACCAAGACTCTGACCATCATTCTTCGACTTGCTGATGCGAGAAAGAGCCATGGAAGGGTCGAGCTTTTCGTCTTTAACGAGGAGCCCCTGTAACACGCGTTTGAGCAGACTCTCCTGCTCTCCCTGACTGTAGATGACAAAGTTGTTCTTGTAGCCGACGTGCGAGGCAAACTCGCGCAGCAGACGTGCGCAGAAGGCGTGAAAGGTCCCGAGCACGACCTTTTTCCCAAGGCCGTCACGGACCATGCCTTTGACACGCTCGCGCATTTCAGTGGCGGCCTTGTTGGTGAAGGTGACGGAGAGAATATTTTTCGGATCAATGCCCTCGTTCACCATGTAGCTGATGCGGGCGGTCAGCACACGCGTCTTGCCGGTGCCCGCCCCTGCGAGAATAAGAAGCGGGCCATGGATGTGCGTGGCGGCCTCTCGCTGCTGATGATTGAGCGTGCCTGTGAAACTGCTCATGCGCCCCCCTCGCCTCGAACTGCCAGCCCGCGCTCGCGCCATTCATTCAAGACGTGCGGAAGGAGCTTGTGCTCCTCGATCTTGATGCGTGCGTGCAGCGTCTCGGCGGTGTCCCCTATTTCGACCGGCACCTTTGCCTGCGCAAGAATGCGCCCACCGTCAATGTCGGCGGTCACGAGATGCACGGTGCAACCGCTCTCGAGCTCGCCTTCGTCGATGGCAAGCTGTGTGGCATTGGCCCCTTTGAACTTGGGCAGCAACGAAGGATGCACGTTCACAATGCGACCGGCGTAGGCGCTGATCACAGGCTCCTTGAGAATGCGCATGAAGCCCGCAAGCACGACGACATCCACGCGCGCCCGTTCGAGATGCTCGAAGATTTCCTTCTGTGCCGCATCACTGAGTTTGCGAGGGTTTGAACCGCCATCGACAAACAGCGCAGGCAGTCCTGCTTCACGAGCGATCCTGCGAAAGTTCGAGTCCGCTTGATCGCTGAGCGTGATGGCGATCTCAGCCCGGAGCGTGCCATCCTTGATGGCGGCCATGATGGCTCGAAGGTTGGAACCTTCACCCGAGCCCAGAACCGCAAGACGCAGACTGCCATCGGGTGCGACCGCGCTTTCAACCCCCAGCATCTTGTTGATGGTGCCGGTTGTCGAGCGACCAGGAACCAACGGCAGAATGCAAATCCGCGTGCCCGCCTTCTCCAGTGCCGTGCGTTCTTCGGGATTCAGTGATTCAACGGTATAGTCCCCCCCCTTGGCATACACATGCGGCTGAATGCCTTCGATGAGTGAGGTGGCACGCTCATCGTCAAAAACGACGACAGCATCCACGGCACGAAGCGCAGAAAGCACCTCGGCACGGTCGTTCTGTTGATTGAGCGGACGGTCCGGGCCTTTGAGGGCACGCACGGACTCATCCGAATTCAACGCGACGACCATGGCATCCCCCAGCGCACGCGCCTGCTCAAGATAACGCACGTGCCCTGCATGCAGAAGATCGAAACAGCCATTGGTAAACACCAGCTTTTTGCCCTGTTGATCCAGGGTGTCACGCAACCGCCGTACGTCAGCGATGGTGGCAGGTGTGTAGTCGGCGGGCATGCCATGCTAATGGCGTGAACCCGCGCGGATGCAAGGAACGAGCGTTCCGAAATGCAGGCCGATGCGAATTGCAAAAAAAAAAGCGGAAGGCACCGCCTCCCGCTCTTCCAAAATTTGATGCCTCTTCGTTTTAGTCCTGCTTCAACACCACTTTGTCAGCGGTGTTTGCCAACGCGGCGGCTCCAGGATCACGTGTCAGGGGCCAGTAGGCATCCATGTTGAGTTTCGCCGGAGGAGTCATCTGGAACTGTTTGCCGTCCTTGGCGGCGAAGCCCTGATAAGCGAGCGGCATTAGAGTGACGCAAACACGCTCCTGATCGAACTTCTGCACATGCAGCGCCGCGGCAAAAGTGCTCTTTTGATCCAGAACGAGAGCATCCCCAACCTGATATGGATCGGTCTTGTCCTTGTTGCCAGGAAGGACGATTTCGACATCGACATCTTCAATATCGGCCGAGCGCGCACGAATCACCCAGCCTTCGGTGATGACATCCTTTTGGGTCAGCGGACGTGCATTGATCACCTGAAACGTGCCTTTCACATAGAGCGGCTGATCCTGCTTGTAGTTGCGAATGTACGAACGCTTGAGCAGATCATTTTTCACTGAGAGCTGCTCGTGATTGAATGCATAGAACTCCGCGAGCAGATCACGCGCAGGCAGGAACTTGCCCTGCGGCACCGTGTAGTTGGTGAACTTGCGCAACGGATCCAGCTTATCAAAGCGCGCGAGCACGCGATAGTTGAACGGCTTTTCAGGATGCGCGAACACCATGATGCTGAAAAACCAGCAGAAGGTGGCGAAGCCCATGAGAAGCGTGATCAGGATCGTCCACCAAAAGATGCCGCCGGAGTCTTTCTTCTTGGAAAAACTCCCGCCACCATAGGAACGGTATTCGTTGCCGTCGCTCAAGAATCGGATTTGCATGGCAGAATTGCGAAATTTTTAGTTTTTATAGACTGGATTCTTCAAATTCTACAAGATTGACCGAATTTGAAAAGGAAATTTTGTGAATAAGTTGGCAACAAGTTTGCTTCAATTGTCATCAAGTTGTCAAGCGGTCTGAGGTTCAAAAGAGGTGCCGCAACCGCAACTGCGAGCCGCATTTGGATTGGTGAGCTTGAATCCGGCATCGGAAAGCGAGTCAACGTAGTCAATCTGGCATCCGCGGAGATAGCCGAGACTTTCCTGATCGATGATGATGGAGACACCGTCCGTCGATTCCACCACGTCATCCTCCTTCGGTTGATCCAGCGCCATCACGTACTGCATGCCCGCACAGCCGCCCTTTTCGACCCGCAGGCGCAAACCCGAGTCGTCATCTGCATTCTTCTCCGCAATGAGAGACCTGAGATGTTCGACAGCGCTGGAAGTGAGGGAAATCATGCGAAATGGGGCAAAAGCACCCAGAAGCCAGTTGGCAGAGAAGTGCGGGGATTGCAAATCCCCGTCGGGCGTCCAACGTAACATTCTTGCGTGCTTGGAGAAGCTACGCTCACCATCACGCACTTTATCCAATTTCATGGCCAAAATTCGTATTCTTCCGGACGCACTCGCCAGCCAGGTGGCGGCTGGAGAGGTCGTGGAGCGTCCGGCCGCTCTCGTGCGTGAACTGGTGGAAAACAGCCTCGATGCAGGCGCACGACACATCGAGGTGCATGCCCAGCGCGGCGGCAGCGCCATGATTCGAATCGTGGACGATGGGAGTGGAATGGACAGGGAGGACGCCATGCTGTGTCTGGAGCGCCACGCGACCAGCAAGATCCGGACCAAGGAGGATCTCGGAGCGATCTTCACCTTTGGGTTTCGCGGCGAGGCGCTGCCGAGCATCGCCAGCGTGTCACGTTTCCGGCTGGCAACACGCGAAAGAGAGGCGCTCGTCGGCACCGAAATCGAAGTGAACGGGGGCAAACTCATCGCAGTACGTGATCACGGGGGCGCCCCAGGCACGGTGATTGAGGCAAGATCGTTGTTTTTCAATGTCCCCGCCCGCCGCAAATTTTTACGCACTGAGAACACGGAATTCGCTCACGTCGAGCAGCAGTTGCGGCTGCATGCCATCGCGAACCCACAAGTGGCCTTCACACTCACGCACAACGGCGAACTTGTGCTGCATCTTCCGGCCACACGGGACATGCTCGAGCGCATCCGCGGCCTGGTGGGCGATGAACTGGCCGCACGTCTGCTCAAAATCGAAGAAACCACGTTGCATGGCGTGACCGTGTCCGGTTACATCGGCGGTCCAGGCATGAGCCGCTCGAATCGCCAGATGCAGACCACGTATCTGAACGGCCGTCCCATCGAAAGTGCGAGCATCTCTTACGGCCTGCGCGAAGGCTATCACACCGCCTTGATGAAGGGGCAGCATCCTGTCACCTTCCTGTTCATCCAGATGGATCCGCATGCTTTCGATGTGAATGTTCATCCGGCAAAAAAGGAGGTGCGCTTTCATGACGGCAACAGCGTGCGCGACGCCATCGCCCGAAGTGTCAGCCACACGCTGGAGAACGCGGCCAAACTGCCCACAGGACATGCGCCTGCGCGTCTTTCGCCGACGATGTTGTCCTCGGGGAGTCATCCCACGCCCGTCGTTCCAAGCAACCGCCAGCAGGAGTTACAGATCCCCGTCATGCCATCTGTGGCACCGCTGCGGCAGATGCCGGCAGTTCCGGCACCAGTGCAGGCACCGGAACCGCAGCTTCCGAAACAAACCGAATCCACCGTTCAGCCTGAAGCGTCCCCGCCCAAAGCCAAGGCAGTTGCCGGGACCACGCCTTCAGACGCGCCATCATTGGCAGATTTCCGCATTATTGGTGTGCTACAGAAGCTTTATGTCTTGATGGAGAGCAAAGAAGGGCTCGTGCTGATGGATCAGCACGCGGCGCACGAGCGGGTGAACTTCGAAAAATTCCGCCGGGCGCTCGAAACAGGCGGCGTACCCTGCCAGCGGCTGCTGATGCCGATTACTTTGCAGACCACGCCGCGTGACGCCGACTTGCTGCAGCAGAACCTGACGTCCCTCCATCGCCTCGGAATCGAGATCGAACCCTTCGGGCCGAACATTTTCAAAGTCGAGGCCCTGCCGGCTTTTTTGAAAACCGATGATCCCTCCGCATGGCTCGATCAGGTCATCGAGGAACTTGGGAGCCTCAGCGCGAAGTCATCCAATTTACGACTCAGCGAAGATGCCATCGCCACCACGGCCTGCCGTGCTTCGGTCAAAAGCAACGATGTGCTCTCGATCCCTGAACTGCAGTCACTGCTCGGCGACCTGTTTGCCTGTGAAATGCCCTACTGCTGCCCTCATGGCCGGCCCACGCTGGTGCAAATCTCCACCGCAGAACTGGAGCGTAAATTTGGCCGCCGAGCACCGGGCTAGCGCCGTTCCGTCAGGGGGCAAATCTTGTGATAAGTCGGTGAGACGGCTGCGTTTAAGGCCTCACATCCCAAAAAACCGCCCAATATATGCCACCCTTCAGCAACGATCTCAGCCGCCGTTCCTTCGTCTCCGGCGCTGCCAAGACCTTCCTCGGC
>DAORHS010000072.1:0-11143 GCA_035438165.1 Prosthecobacter sp. | reverse complement strand
TGGAGCTTGAAGCACATCCACAAGCTTATCGTGATGAGCAGCGCTTATCGGCAAAGATCGGTCGGATCAGTCCCATCCGACGGATCAAATCGGCTGTTGTGGCGCCAAAACCCACGCCGGCTCGATGCCGAATCCCTCCACGACGCCGTCCTCGCCGTCAGCGGCAAGCTCAACACCGCGATGGGCGGCCCCGGCTATCGCGACTTCAACTACACCGAGGCCTACGCGCCGATCTACGACTACATCACGCCCGACAAACCCGAGCTTTGGCGGCGCAGCATCTACCGCTTCATCGTGCGCACCACGCCGCACACGTTCATGACCACGCTGGACTGTCCCGACCCCGCGAACTTCACGCCCGCACGCGCGCAAACCACCACCGCCCTGCAGGCGCTCACGTTGAGCAACAACGAGTTCATGCTCCAGCAGGCCCGCCACCTCGCCACGCGCATCGAAAACGAAACGGACTCCCGCGAAGCCGCCATCCGCCGCACCTTTGCCCTCTGCTTCCAGCGTTCACCCACCGGCGATGAATTCGCCGCCTCGACCCGTCTCGTTTCCGAACAGTCTCTCTTCGCTCTGTGCCGCATGCTGATCAACGCGAACGAATTTGTGTATGTGGATTGACCCCTTCTCACCTCGAGTCTCATGAATCCACCCAAACATACCCGCCGCCACGCCATGCAAACCATCGTCACCACCGCGTTCGCGGGTGTGCTCGGGCCTCTCGACGCGGCGACTTCGAAACCCGCGCTGCATGTCTATCCCGACTACGGCTGGCTGCGTGGCTTCAGCATCATCCCTTCTTGGGCCGCGCGGATCGAAGATGCGTGGTGGTTTTATGATGGAGCCAGGATGCGTGAGGAAATGGCGCTGGCGAAGCTGGTTCATGCCAACTGCATCCGGCTGTGGATCGAGTTCACGGCGTGGATTCGTGATCCTGAAAAGGTCACAGCAAACTTCATGGATGCCGTCGCCGCCATCGCGGAGAATGGCATGAAGGTCATGCCCTGCCTGTTCAATCGCTGGCACGACTCCAAGTTCGACTACGGCGGCACCTACGTGGAAAATTTGAAGCCCGGATGGAGCCAGCCTTTGGAGTATGTGAAGGCGCTCGTCACTCCGCTGGCGAAGGATGATCGCATCCTCATCTGGGATCTCTGCAACGAGCCGCAGGCGCATGATTTGAACAGCGACGCGAACAAGCGTGAGTTCGCCTGGCTCAGCAACATCGCGGCCACCGTGCGTGCTTGCGGGGCGCAGCAGCCCATCACCATCGGCACGATGAACGGCGGCAACATCGACACCTTCGCGCCGCTCATGGATGTGCTCTGCGGCCATCCGTATGATCGTGAACGCAAGGCGCTGGAGGCCAAGATCGCCAGCTACAAGGCGATCCAGCAGCGCCACGGCAAACCCTTGCTCGTCAACGAAACCATCCCAGGTTGCCTCGACGACACCACGCGGGCCGATGTGGCGAAGTATTACACCACCTTGCTCAGCGAGGCCGGTTTCGGCTGGATGGGCTGGGCCTTGCGCGAAGGCATCGCCATCTCGACGCGCCGCGACCGCTACGATGGCAACGGCATCAACGGCCAGGGCTTCCATCCCTACTTCACCAAGGAAGGCAGGCTGCGCGGCGGCCTCGAGTTCCTCACCGAGAAGCCCAAGCTCAGAGCACCCTGGGAGAAACCTTGATTTCCAATGACCTGCCAAAATACCATTGTGATACGCTTCATCATCCTGTTGCTCTCGCTTGCGACAGAATTGAACGCCGCCATTCCCATCGAAGGCGAACCCGCCAACGCCGCAATCCAGGCCGCTCTCGACAACAGCAACGCCGCGCATCTCCCGAAGCGCGACCGGCCTTACGTTCTCGACGGCCCCATCATCCTGAAATCCGGCCAAAAGCTCACCGCAGACGCGGACACCGTGATCCAGCTCAAACCCGGCACGAACACCTGCATGGTGCGCAACGAGCACATCGTCGGCTTTGCTGACAAACCCGTGCCCGAAAACACAAATCCCAACACTGACATTCACATCGAAGGCGGTATCTGGACGACTTTCGGCGAGGGCAACACGCGCGGTCATTCCTCGAAGCAAGCGCATGTGCATGGCACGCACGGCGTCATCCTGCTGCAAAACGTCCGCCGCGTGACCGTGCGAAACATCACTGTGCGTCGCAGCAAGGCCTTCGCCGTGCATCTGGCAAACGCACGCGACTTCACTGTCGATGGCGTCACGCTCGACGAGCACGGACGCGATGGCGTGCATGTGAACGGCCCCGCGAGCGACGGCCTCATCCGCAATGTCAGCGGCGTCTCACATGACGACACCGTCGCGCTGAATGCCTGGGAGTGGAAAAACTACGCGCCCAGCTTCGGAGCCATCCATCACATCGTCATCGAAGATGTTCGCGGCGCACCCGGGGGCATCCCGTCGGCCGATTCCATCCGCCTGCTGCCCGGCGTGAAGCGTTTCAGCGACGGCACCACGCTTGATTGCCCGATTCACGACATCACGATTCGTAACATCACGGACATCCGCGACTTCAAGCTCTACGACCAGCCGAATCTCGAAGTCGGACGTGACAACGATGCGAGCGCCGGAATCGGCACGCTGAAGAACATCACGTTTGAAAAGCTCACCTTCAATCGCTCCGGCAGCATCCAAGTCCACGCCAACACCGACGGTCTCACCGTCCGCAACGTGAAGCTCAACTTTCCGCCTCCCGCCGACCATCACCTCATCGAACTCGGCCCGAAGTCCGCAACCTACAAACATAAAAGGGACGAACCTGCCACGTGGGTGGAAATCTTCTCCCCCGACCTCGACTGCACCGTGTGGAACCTCACCGTCTCTGGCGTTCACCTTCGCGACTCACAGGCCGACGTGCCCATCGAACAAGTCGTCCGTGTCATCGAACTGAAACCAAACCCCGACTACCCCAAGACCACGCCCAAAGGCGGCACCGGCAAAGGCATTTGGATTCGCTAATTCACACCACCATGAGCACTCACTTCACCGGCTCCTCACGCCGCGATTTCCTTCAGCGCCTCGGCGGCGGCTTTGGCAGCATGGCGCTCGTCTCCATGCTGGAGCAGGATGCGCAGGCGGCCACGAATCCGCTTTCACCGCGCCAGCCACATCATGCGGCAAAAGCGAAGGCGGTGATCCAGATTTTCTGCCCGGGCGGCTTGTCACATGTCGATACCTGGGATTACAAACCCGGGCTCGCGAAGCGGCAGGGCAAGCCCTTCGATCCCGATGGCAAGCTGACGTTCTTTGCCTCGAAGCCGGGCAACTGCCAGCAGTCGTGGTGGCCTTTTCGTCAGCATGGCGAGTGCGGGCGCTGGATCAGCGATCTGTTTCCCAAGCTCGCCGCAAAGGTCGATGACATGGCCTTCATCCACTCGATGCAGAGCAAAACGGCGCTGCACGGCCCCGCGATGTTCATGGCGAACAGCGGCTACATCCTGCCCGGCTTTCCGAGCATGGGTGCGTGGGTCACTTATGGCCTCGGCAGTCTCAGCGACGACCTGCCCGCCTTTGTCGTGCTGCCCGATCCGCGCGGATTGCCGCCGGGCGGTGTCATCAATTGGGGCGCGGGCTTCCTGCCCGCGATTCATCAGGGCACCGTGCTCGAAACCGACGCCGAGAAGCCGCCCATCGCGGATCTTTTTCCACCGAAGAGCTTCGCGAATCTGCGCGGACCTTCAGAGCAGACGAGCCGCGATTTCCTGCAAATGCTCAATCGCGAGCACGCCGCGAAGCGCGAAGGCAACAGCGAACTCGAAGCGCGCATCGCCGCATATGAACTCGCCGCGCGTCTGCAGCTCAGCGCACCAGAAGCCACGAATGTGAGCGGCGAGACCGAGGCGACGAAAAAGCTCTACCAACTCGATCACGAGGACATCGGGCCGTTTGGTCGGCAGTGCATGCTCGCGCGTCGCTTGGTCGAGCGCGGCGTTCGCTTCGTGCAGATTTTTTGCGGCGCGGAAAACACCACCGCGAAGAAGATCCGCCCGAACTGGGACAGCCACGAGGACCTCGTGCGCGACCACGGTTATTGGGGCCCCGTTCTCGACAGCGGCGCAGCCGCGCTGCTCGCTGATCTCAAATCACGCGGCATGCTCGACAGCACGCTCGTCATCTGCACCAGCGAATTCGGCCGCCAGCCCGCCGCGCAGGGCAGCGGCAAGGGGCGCGACCACAATCCCGGCGCCTTCACCGCCTGGATGGCCGGTGGTGGTATTCGAGGCGGCACCGCCTACGGCAGCACCGATGAACTCGGCTTCCAAGCCGCCGAAAATCCCGCCTACAGCTACGAACTCCACGCCACCGCGCTGCATCTGCTCGGCCTCGATCACGAAAAGCTGAGCTACTACCACAACGGCATCCAGCGCCGGTTGACGGATGTGCATGGACACGTCATCAAGGAGATCATCACATGAGTCAGCCACACATTGCCATCATCGACTGGCGCACCGCTCCGCAGGGCGATGCGGAATCCGTTATTGAAAAAAATATCATTGGCAGTGCAGCGAAAGTCACGCGGCATCTCTGTGATACGGACGCCGATCTGGACGACGAAATCGCCGGTGCGAATGCGATCATCATCTGGCACAACATGCCACTGACCGCCTCTGGTATCACGCGGCTGACAAACTGCCGCGCCATCATCCGCAACGGCGTCGGCTTCGACAGCGTGGACATCGCCGCCGCACGCGAGCGCGGCATCGCCGTGTGCAACGTGCCGGACTACGGCACCGAGGAGGTTGCCGATCACGCCATCGCACTCGTGATGGCGCTGTGCCGCCAGCTTTTCCCGCTCGATGCAGAGGCGAAAACGCTCGGATGGAACATCAAGGTCGGTGCGAAGCTGCGACGCCTGCGCGAATTGACGTTTGGCATTGTCGGCCTCGGACGCATCGGCACGGCGACGGCGCTGCGCGCGAAGGCGCTCGGCTTCAAGGTCATCTTCCACGATCCCTATCTTCCTAACGGCGCGGACAAGGCCGTCGGAGTCACTCGCATGCGCACGCTCGACGAACTGCTCGCGCAATGCGACGTGCTCTCGCTGCATTGCCCGCTCAATGACGAAACGCGCCATCACATCGCCGAACGCGAGCTCGCGCTGCTCAAGCCGGGCGCGTTTGTCGTCAACACGGCCCGCGGCGGTGTGATCAAGAAGACCGCCATCCTCGCCGCGCTCTACGAAGGCCGCATCGCCGGTGCCGGGCTCGATGTCATCGAAGACGAGCCGCTGCGCAGCGAGGAAGAGGCCGCCGCGCCAAACTTGATCGCGACGTGCCACGCCGCTTTTTGCAGCGTGGAATCCAAAATCGAGATGCGCAGCACCTCCGCCCGCATCGCCCTCGCCGCCGTCACGGATCAGCCGCTGGAGAATGTGGTGAATGGCATGGTTTGATCGCAGATCATTGAAGAGGCGGTTGTTTTCGGGCGAAAGAAGCGCCACATCGCCTTCCCATGAACGCCACCATCACTCTCTACGAGGACGCGGCCCATCGCAGCCAGGTCGTGGCGCTTTGGGAGGCTGTTTTCGGTTACGAGTCGGCCCACAACCGCCCGGCCCTTGTCATCGACAAGAAGATCGACGCGGGAGACCATCTGTTCTTCGTCGCCGTCAGCGGGGAGGAGGTCGTGGGCACCCTGATCGCGGGTTACGACGGGCATCGCGGCTGGATCTATTCCGTGGCCGTTCATCCCGCGCATCGGAAACAGGGCATTGGCTCCCGGCTTGTTGGGCACGCGGAACGCGTTCTGACGGCCAAAGGCTGCGTGAAGATCAATCTTCAGATCCTGGAGGGCAATGAAGGCGTTGCGGTGTTCTACGAATCGCTCGGCTACTCCGTGGAAAGACGCGTCAGCATGGGCAAGCGAATTCAAGAAAACATCCCGAACCCGTAAAGCACATGCTTCACCACCTCTCCTTCGCTGTCACCGATCTCGCACGGTCAGCGGACTTTTATGACGCCGTGATGGCACCGCTTGGGTGCGTGCGCGTATGGGCCGACTCGACGGCCGTGGGCTACGGCGTTCCAGATGGAGAAGATCAATTCGCGATCAAACTGAGGCCTGAGAATGCCGCCGTGCCCGGCGATGGCTTTCACGCTGCCTTCGCGGCACCGTCGAGAGAGGCGGTCCTGCGCTTTCACGAAGCCGCGCTCGCCAGCGGCGGCACGGACAATGGCGGTGCCGGACTGCACCCGGAGTATGGTCCGGGCTACTTCGCCGCCTTCGTCATTGATCCCGACGGCTACCGCATCGAGGCGGTGATCATCGGTGCGCCAGACAACCCAGCTACCGCACCATGACACGCGCCACTGCCATCCTCCTCAACGGCACCTCCAGCTCCGGCAAGACCACGCTCGCCACGGTGCTCCAGCGTGCCATGCCCGAGCCGACGTTGTATGTCTCGAACGACAAGTTCATCTTCATGGCATCCGACCAGGTGCTTAAAGACGATCAGTTGCGCCCCAAGGTGCTGCTCCCGCTCCTGTCCACCTTTCACCGTTCGTTGCCGCTCATCGCGGACTGCGGATTCCCCATGATCATTGATCACGTGATCGAGCGGCGCGACTGGATGGAGGAGATCACCGAGGCTCTACACGGCTTCGATGTGTTCTTTGTCAAAGTTGAGTGCCCGCCGGAGGAACTCGAACGCCGCGAGGCTCTCCGTGGCGACCGGCAAATCGGCTTCGCGAAGATGCAGCTCGAATGGGTTCACCGCTACGGTGACTACGACGATGAGGTGAACACGTTCACGCAAACGACTGAGCAGAGTGTCGAGCAGTTGAAACAACTCTTCTACTCCGGCAGGAAGCCAACGGCGCTGGAACGCATTCGGAGCGAGATAAAAGGATCCTGACGGCTGCGACATGAAGACAGCCTTCCCATCTTACATTGTGGCGGAGATTCCGGAGCCCGCCCGCGCCGCCGTCCAATCCCTCCGCGATGAATTATCCTCACCGACGGCAAGACTACCGGTGGAGATCACTCTGGCTGGTTCTTCTGGCGTGGGGCCGATTCCGGTCGGCACGGATGTCTCGTTGATCGCTGCGGAGATGGCGCGGATTTTCGTGAATGTGCCTCCTTTCGAAGTTTCGTTCTCAGGACTCCGTGTGTTCCCCGGAACTTCGCTGGTCTATCTGTGTCCGGCAGATCGGGCACCTTTCGATGACATTCACGAGGCTCCGCGGAAATCGACCATTCCGTTGTCGCCCTCGCCGTTCCCCTACAATCCTCACTGCACCGTGCGTTCAGGCGCGTCCTTGCCGCTGGATGAAGTGGACCGCATCTGCCGTCGGGATTTCCCAGCAGCGCCATTCTTGATCGAGACGGTTTCGCTCTATGATCTGAATCGCGACACGCTGGGGTGCTGTCTCCTGCATCAAATCCACCTGAAGCCCGAACGAATCCGTGAACGCAACGTCTGACCTTGCCTCCAGACTCCTGATGCTATGAATAGTACTGCCTGCCACCTCAATGTCGTCCAAGGGAACGAAGTCACTTCAGAGCAAGCGCAGTTCATCAATGACTCAGCCCAGCGCCTGCTGAATCTGCCGCATCCAGTACTCCGCCCGGGAAGCAAAGCTCAGGTCATCCTTTGGATACAAAACGCCCCGAGACACATTCACCAGCAGCGGTGCCTTCCGTCCGCTGCCCTTCAGCGCCGCCAGATCACCGCCCTGCGCTCCGAGTCCCGGAATCAGCAGCGGCACGTCAGGAATGTGATCCAGCACATCCGGCGCGGCATTCGTCAAACCGACCACCAGACCCGCCTGCGGATGCCCAGCGGTCATTTCGGCCACCAGTTCATACACCTGCCGGTCGCCAGTCTTTTGCAGCTCAATGTCCTTCGCGCCCGGATTCGAGGTCACGCCGAGCAGGTACAGCCCCTTGTCCGTGTATTTGAGGAACGGCTCCAGCGTATCGCGGCCCATGTAGGCGTTCAGCGTCACCGCATCCACGTTCATCACGTCAAAACAGGCCTTCGCGTAATAACCCTGCGTCTCGCCGATGTCGCCACGCTTCACATCCAGCACGACGGGAATGTCCTCCGGGACCTCCTTGAGCACCTGCTCCAGCATTCGCATCCCGCGCCAGCCCAGCGCCTCGAAGTAGGCCGAGTTCGGCTTGAAGGCCGCCGCAAACGGCGCGGTTTCCTTGATCACCTTGATGATCCACCGTTTGGTCAGTTCGCTCGCGTCTTCGGCCCGCACATCGAGCCCCACGCAGAGATTTGAGCCGGTTTGGGCGATGCGTTGATTCAGCTTGTCGAGAAAAGTCATGCGCCGCCCACATGGCACGGCTTTTCGCTCTCGCCAAATCGAAGATTTGACGCTGCCCCGCCCCCCCGCCATCCTGCCCGCCTTCCCGATGAGCAAAGACGCCGCCATCCAGCCCCTCGTGGGCATCATCATGGGCTCCAGTTCCGACTGGCCCACCATGCAAAACGCCGCCCAGGTGCTGCAGGACTTCGGCGTGCCCTTTGAAAAGAAAGTCGTCAGCGCGCACCGCACGCCGCAGCTTCTTTACGATTACGCCACCACCGCCTCGAAGCGTGGACTCAAATGCATCATCGCCGGTGCCGGCGGGGCCGCACATCTGCCTGGCATGACCGCCAGCATGACCACCCTCCCCGTGCTCGGCGTTCCGGTGCAAAGCCGCGCCCTCAGCGGCATGGACAGCCTCTACTCCATCGTGCAAATGCCCGGCGGCGTCCCCGTCGCCACCTTCGCCATCGGCAACGCGGGCGCTCTGAACGCTGGACTCTTCGCCGTCTCGATGCTGGCGAACGAAAATCCCGATCTCGCCGCCAAATTGAAGACCTTCCGCGAACGGCAGACGCAAAAGGTGCTCGAAAGCCAGAAGGAACTCGAAGCCGAACCGAAAGCATGATGTTCCCGCCCCCTTCGACGATCGGAGTTCTCGGCGGCGGTCAGCTCGGGCGCATGCTCGCTCTGGAGGCACGCCGCGCCGGTCATCGCATCGCCATCTTCACCGATGAACCGCAGGGCTGCCCCGCCGGTCAGTTCGCTGACATCGAGATCAACGCCGCCTACGACGACACCGCGGCGCTGAACCGCTTTTTGCAACAAGTCGATGTCGTCACTGCCGAGTTCGAAAACATTCCCGCCGCGTGCTTGCAGACCGTCGAGGCCGTCAAACCGCTGCGCCCCGGCTCCAAGGCCATTTTCACCACGCAGCACCGCGAACGTGAGAAAAACTTCCTGCGCGATCAAGGCATTGCCTGCGCGCCGTTTCGCGTCGTCGATGATTTGCAGAGCCTCGAAGCCGCCGTGGCCGAGCTTGGCCGCCCCTGCGTCATCAAACCCGCCGCCTGCGGCTACGACGGCAAAGGGCAGTGCAAAGTCAGCGCCGAAACGAACCTCGCCGATGCCTGGAGCGGCTTCGTCGGTTATCGCGCCGTCGTCGAGCAATGGGTCAGCTTTGTTTGCGAAGTGTCCGTCGTCGGCGCACGCGGCATCGACGGCAGCATGGCCACGCACGGCTGCGTCGAGAACCAGCACACGCATCACATCCTCGATGTCACCATCGCCCCCGCCCGTGTGGAGCCGCAGATCATTGCACAGGCCATCGAGCTGTGGAAAGCCGTCGCCGAAGGACTCTATTACGTCGGCACCATGGCCGTCGAAATGTTCGTCACCACCGACGGCAAGGTCATCGTCAACGAGATCGCCCCGCGTCCGCACAACAGCGGCCACTACACCATCGACGCCTGCCGCACGAACCAGTTTCAGCAGCAGCAGCGCGCCGTCTGCGGCCTGCCGCTCGGCGATGCCTCCCAGCACACGCCCGCCGTCATGATCAACCTCCTCGGCGACATCTGGCCCGCCCCGCTCACGCATCCCGACTGGTCGCCCGTGTTGAATCATCCGCGCGCCAAACTCCACCTCTACGGCAAACGCGAAGCCCGCGCCCGCCGCAAAATGGGCCACTTCACGGTGCTTGGTGACACGATTGACCAGGCGCTCAACGACGCGCTCGCGATTCGGAAAACGTTAGGAATTGGAGTGGACTAGCAAATACTGACGAGGGCGCAGCTACTCTTGGTAGCAAGAGACGTTCGTTACAGCAGTCGGGTGCATATCATTCTTCCTCTTCGGGACTTTCGTTTGGCGAACTCTGAATTGAGCTCACGTTCACGGGCTCAGGTGGAATTCTCGACCGAATGCGACTGCAAAGTGTTTTGAGCGATTGGTGATTTCTCCACCAAGAGATTATCAGATATGCCCCAAGGATCAAACCAACCACAGTTACGATCATGAAGAGACTCTTGATCGTATCGCTGAAGAATGTCGCCGTCGCTAACGAACATATTCCTGAAACCGCCAGGGAGAGAAGGAAGATCGAGAAATTCAATTGCAGATCTGCGGGCGAACCTTTCTCAAGGAGATCCAGTTCACTATCCTTAATCTCATAGAGGTCAACGGACTCGACACGCCCACGTCGCACACGTAGTGGCTTGCTTTCTGTATTGTCTGTAGGGGCGGGAGGCATGACTACAGGTTCTTTTTCAGCCATGCGTTGTTTTTCTCGCCGAACGAGTTTTTCCACGCCGCTTCTGTTCCGGACCGGATGACAAAAATTCGTTCTCCTGTGTCGATCGATTTAGCAACCTCGTCCCTCACTTCCTTCGCGGATTGCTCGGTGAGTATTGCCCAACAATATTTGTGGATGGGGCAGAATCTGCCGAACTGCTTCAGACGGTCTTTCACCCGTTGGCGAGACACCTCCGACTTTGTTTCAAATGTGACTATGTAGCAGGTCATTTATCTGAGGAAGACCATGATGATGCCCATCGTTCGATCCGCATCGGTTAGCATTAACACTTTGTGGCACATGGCGTCGAGGAAATTCACACTTTCACCCAGCTCTTCGCCTTGCTGCTTTCGAGGATCGCCTCGCAGAGTTTGACCTCGTGGTGACCGTCTTCGGCGGTGGCAAAGAGGGCGGGCGTTTTCTTGCCGCTGGCGATATGCTCGTAGATGGCGCGGTAGTGCATCTTGTGGCCATCGCTGAAGCCTTCGGCGTGACCGGGCGGGTAGTCGGTGAAGTTGGCGACGTCTTCGAGGAAGCCGGGCGTGCCGCG
>DAORHS010000071.1:0-11159 GCA_035438165.1 Prosthecobacter sp. | reverse complement strand
GAGGCGCTCGCCATCGTGCTGGAGGAAGGCTTGGAGGCCCGCATCGCCCGCCACGCGCAAATGCATCAGCGTCTGCGTGCCGGTTTGGAAGCGATGGGCATCAGCTACGTGCCGAAGCATTCGCTGCACACGCTCAACTGCATCCACATTCCCGCCGGAGCCGACGACGCCGGCACGCGCAAGCGCCTGCTCGAAGAATACGGCATCGAGATCGGCGCCGGACTCGGCGTCATGGCCGGCAAAGCCTGGCGCATCGGCCTCATGGGCCACGGCTCGACCGTGCGAAACGTCGATCTCGTGCTCACGGCGTTGAAGAACGTGCTGATTTCATAGGCTCAATGCATGTCGATGTTCTTCCTCCAGTTTGAGGTTCGACCTTCGCGGCAAGCGGATTACGGGGGCGCTTTTGTCAACTGTTGGGTCAAACGTGAAGAGCTTTCGGATGCCGAAGCTGTCGCGCGGGACATGATCTGCAAAAGTGGATGGGAGATTGTGAATTGTGTCGAGTCAGGAGTGATGGCTCGCGAGAACCAGCTTCCAAATGGCATCCAATACTTCGAACAGGCTGAGATTGATGGCGAGGTCTTGGTGTTCCACGCATACCCAAGCGAGGAGTCAGGCGATGGAGAATGATTTCATATCCCAACTCTCCCTCATTCTGCCACCTAGTCGCATCCTCACGCGATCGGTGGAACTCGCTGCCTACGAGAGCGACGGCCTCACCGCCTTCCGCACACGACCGCTCGCAGTCGTTGTGCCGGAGACAACGGACGAAGTCATCGCCATCGTGCGGCTGTGCCATGAGCTGAAGCTGCCGTTTGTCGCACGCGGCAGCGGCACGAGTTTGTCGGGCGGATCACTGCCCATCGCGGAAGGCATTGTGATTGCGCTGAATCGCCTCAACCGCATCCTGAAGCTCGATCCCGCGCAGCGTATCGCCGTGGTGGAGCCGGGCGTGGTGAACACGCAGGTCACCACCGCTGCCGCACCGTTCGGATTGCATTACGCGCCCGATCCATCATCACAAAGCATCTGCACCATCGGCGGCAACGTCGCCTTCAACTCCGGCGGCGCGCATTGCCTCAAATACGGCATGACCGCGAACCACATCCTCGGCATCAAGGCCGTGCTCGGCACGGGAGAGGTCGTCGAATGGGGTGGTGGCAGTCGCGAACGCCTCGGACCCGACTGGTGCGGCCTGTTCACCGGTAACGAAGGTCTCTTCGGCATCGCGTTGGAGATCACGCTGCAGCTTTTGCCGAAAGCGGAATGCTTTCACACCGTGCTCGCCGGTTATCGCACGCTCGAACAGGCCGGTGATGCTGTCTCCGCGGTGATTGCGAGCGGTTTGCTGCCAGGAGCCATCGAGATCATGGACGCGCTCGCACTGGAAGCCGCGAAGGCCGCCGTGCATGCCGAGTATCCGCTGGGATGCGAGGCTGTGCTCATCGTCGAGCTCGAAGGCCCGCGCGAAGTCGTCGCCATCGAACGCGAGAAACTGGATGCCACCCTCGCCGCGAGTGCGCCCGTCGAGATGCGTCCCGCACGCGATGCCGAGGAGCGCCTCGCGATCTGGAAAGGACGCAAGAGTGCCTTCAGCGCCGTAGGTCGTCTCTCGCCTGATTTCATCGTGCAGGACGGCGTCGTTCCGCGTCGCCGCTTGGGTGAGGCGCTGCGCCGCATCGCCGAGATGTCACAGGAAACCGGCCTGCGCGTGGCGAACGTGTTCCACGCGGGCGATGGCAATCTGCATCCGCTCATCCTGTTCGATGGCCGTGAGGAAGGTGCGCTGCATCGCGCCGAGGAGCTCGCGGGGCGCATCTTGAGAATGTGCACCGAAATGGGCGGCTCCATCACCGGCGAGCACGGCATCGGCGTCGAGAAGCGCGAGTTTTTGCCCAACATGTTCACCCCCGACGAGATCGACTGCATGCAGCGCCTCCGCGCCGCCTTCGATCCGCTCGGCATCGCGAATCCCGGCAAGATGTTTCCCGGCAAGGAAGCTCCTGCCTTGTCGCATGTCGGTCTGCATCCGCTGGAGAAGGCCGGCGTCATCTCACGCGATTGATCACGCCTTCCTCACTCCCCGAACTCCGCGACGCCGTGCTCTCCGCACCGCGCGTGATCGCCGTGGGTGCGGAGACGAAGCCGCGGCTTTCGGCGGTGGATGCCGTGAAAATATTCATGCGGCAGTTGAGCGGCATCACGGAGTATGAGCCGAGCGAGTTCACCTTCACGGCACTCGCTGGCACGCCGGTGAAGGAGATCATCGCCGCGCTGGCGGAGAAGGGGCAATACTTGCCCTTCGATCCAATGCTCGTCGAGGCAGGCAGCACCATTGGCGGCGTTGTGGCCAGCGGCTTGAGCGGACCCGGTCGCTTTCGTTATGGCGGCGTGCGCGATTTCATTCTCGGCGTGCGCTTTGTTGATGGCATGGGTCGCCTGCTGCGTCTCGGCGGTAAAGTGGTCAAAAACGCGGCTGGATTCGACGTGCCGAAGTTCTTGGTCGGCAGTCTTGGAAGATTCGGCGTGATCGGTGAAGTGACCTTCAAGGTGTTTCCGATGCGCGAATCGACACTGACTCTCCAGATGCGCTTCGAGGTCGAAAGGATGGCCCACATCGCGAATTCACGCTTCGAGGCCGATGCACTCGATGTCTTGCCCGGTGGCGAAACGATGCTCGTGCGCCTCGCCGGACCCGGAAAAGCTCTCGAAGTGCTCGCAAAGGAGATCGGCGGCGAAGTCATCGACAACGCCATCTGGGACGAGATCCGCGAAACACGCTGGAACTTCAAAAGCGACCACACGCCGGATCAAATCGGCGATTTCAAAGCCGCGCATGTGAGTTGCGGCGGCAACGTGGCTTTCTCGAATACGCCGCCGCTTCGTGGCATGGCCCTGCGCGGCGATTCGCCGCTGTGGATCGGTGACAGGCCGCGTTTTGTCATCGAAACCGCAGTGAAGCAGGCGCTCGATCCGCAGAATCGTTTTCCAACTCTCGACGACTGATACCCGCATCACCTATGAAGACCACTCGCTCGATACTGCTCCTGCTTAGCTTTGCACTACTCTCGTGCGCTGGCACGGATTCGATTCTGGAGCAAGCGGTCCTGAATGCCAACAAAGAGATCCTTGCAGTAAGACTGGTGGAGCATGCTGATGGGACTGCCAGCTATGAGGTGCGTTCCAAGTCAGGTTTGAAATGGTTGTTTCCAACCATCGAATACCACCCGTCTGCTACCGGAGTAGCAGAGGAGAAGGATCGCGAGTATTACGAGCTTTTGCAGATCACTGCGCCCAGTAGTTCCGTGATGGTTATTCAAGAGCATTCCAGGCTTACACCCAGTGCAGTGATCTATGCCGAAGATCGCTTCACAGGTCGTATGTTCCCATTGCTGGCAGCAAAATCGACTGTTTACGCCGTGTTTGTCGCAAAAGGCACCAAAGGCACTCTGTACACCACAAGCAGGGCGAAGGGCTCGTTTGTTTCCGGCAAGGTAGCCAATTCCTCGATTATTACCGGACTTTCCGCAGCGGGTGTTTTGATGGGAAACGTTCTTTTCAAGTGGCGGGACATCGAGGTGAAAAATCTGTGTGAGCTCGATGCGCGCACAAAAATTGCGGAGGACTGACACCACATGCTCCACGCCATTCCAACTGAAAAGCTCGGCCCGCTGGGCGAACCGATGGCGAAGGCGGTGTCGGCTTGCGTGCATTGCGGGTTCTGCCTAGCCGCGTGCCCGACTTATCGCGAGCTCGGGCAGGAGATGGACACGCCGCGCGGGCGCATCGTGCTCATGAAGGAGGTGCTGGAAGGCAAGATGAGCTTCGAAGCCGCGCAGCCGCATGTGGATCGTTGTTTGGGCTGTCTCGCCTGCGAACCTGCGTGTCCGAGCGGCGTGCCGTATCGTGATTTGATCAGTCCGTTTCGGGCACTGGCGGCGTCGAAGGTGAATCGCAATCTGATGGAACGACTGCGCCGGTTTCTCGCGGCGCAGACGGTGCCGTTTCCCTCGCGCTTTCGTTTGGCGGCGACGATCGGACGGATCGGTCTGATCCGTCGGCTCACACCGAAGTTTTTCAAGCCGATGCTGGAGCTGATTCCAGATCAAATCCCACCCGCGCAATCGTGGGCCGAGGTGAATCCCGCCATCGGCGCGAAACGTGCCCGCGTTGCCTTGCTGACTGGCTGTGCGCAGCAGGTGCTCGATCCCGACATCAACACGGCCACGATTGAAGTGCTCACGCGCAACGGCATCGAAGTCGTCATCCCGCGTTCCCAAGGTTGCTGCGGTGGTCTCGCCTGGCACACGGGTGCTTTGGAAGCAGCGCGCGCGTTTGCGCGGCACAATCTCACTGCGTTTCCGCAGGATGTGGACGCGATCCTGACGAACGCCGCCGGCTGTGGCTCGGCGATGCATGAATATCACCTCGTTTTGCGCGGCACGGCGGATGAAGCGCGGGCGGAGTTGTTCCGGCATCGCGTGATGGACGTGAGCATGTTCTTGATGAAGCTCGGCCTGCGCGAACCGCTGCGAGAAACGAAAGTGAAAGTGGCGTATCACGACGCTTGTCATCTCGCGAACGCGCAAAATGTCCGCAAGCAGCCGCGTGACCTTTTGAAGGCCATTCCGGGCCTCGAACTGCTCGAAATCATCGACGCGCACCTCTGCTGCGGCAGCGCGGGCAGTTACAACATGGACCAGCCGGAGATCGCCGCATCGCTCGGTGAGCAGAAGGCGAGAGGCATTATCGCCACCGGCGCGGACGTCCTCGTGACCGGAAACATCGGCTGCATGACGCAGGTGGCGCTGCAACTGAAGAAACTCGGATCACCGATTCAGGTGAAACACACGATGCAGGTGCTTCGCGATGTAGTCCGCGAGTCCTCTCGCGGCGAGTGACACAGCACGTGGTCTCTTCGACGGTCCTCGAATGATTCAGATCTTGGGCGGTTCGCCGCGAGAGGACTCTCGGACTACGAAGCCGTCCCGCAGATCTGCACGCTCTGGATTCTCAGCGATGTATTTCCGGTAATGCTCAAACTCGGCCGCATCGCGGACGATGTGATCGTAGGTTTCGCCCTGCCAGAAGTGGCCCTCACGGCTCAAGGCGAGATTGATGATGCTCGAGCTGTAGTGCTTCCACGAGAAGCATTGCTTCTTCATGCCAAAGCCGTCCCGAAACTGGACCAGCAGATGCTCGTGGTTCGGCATGATGACGAGATCACCGAGGTCGTAGCGTCCTCCATCAAAGTGAGTCAGAGTCTCGATGACGATTTGCGCGATGTCCGGCTTGGCGAGATGACAAGTCCCATGACCAGCATCGAGCAGACGATGGAACTCACGCGACCAAGTCTTGTGATACTCGCGTTGAACTTCCATCGGCAGTTCGCCGATGAGTGCGTGCCAGTCTTCCTGCGAGGTGTCGATGCCGTGGGGCAGAAGCCAGTCGTGTCGCCGCTTCCGGAAGTCTGATGAGACATCGGCGGGGAGGGAGTCTGCCGTGCGAAAGGTGAGAAAATAGCAGACGCCTGGCTGTTCCCAGTGAGGGAGGCGACGCTGGGTGATGTTGATCTTGGATTTTGGATCGAAGAAGCGCCACGTCGTCCGTGAGCCCTCTCGCGGCGAGTTACATTGGATGTCGTCTTCGAGCATGCTTCACGATACAGGTTATAAAATGCTATCAAGGCTGGCCTGAGGTGGGATTGGGGAGATTGCAGCATCGTGGGCAGTTCGCCGCGAGAGGACTCGCGGACTACCGTTCTATCCCGATGACCTGGTCCCAAAACTACGATCCGCTCGGCAATCTGATGCTCTCCTCACTCGTGGCGGCGGTGCCGGTGGTGATTCTGTTGGGGTTGCTGGCGTTCTGGCATGTACGGGCGCAGATCGCGGCATTGGCGGGACTTATCGCGGCGCTTTTGATCGCGATGCTGGTGTATCACATGCCAGTGACGATGGCGGGCATGGCGGCGGTAAATGGAGCGGTGTTTGGGCTGTTTCCCATCGGGTGGATCGTGCTGAATGCGATGTTTGTTTACAACCTGAGCGTGGAGACGGGGCAGTTCGCGGTGCTACAGCGGCAGATCGCGAGTGTTTCGAGTGACCGACGAATTCAGGCGCTGCTCATCGCATTCAGCTTTGGCGCGTTCATCGAAGGCGCGGCGGGTTTTGGTGCGCCGGTGGCGATCACGGGGGCGCTCATGATCGGCCTTGGTTTCAAACCGCTCGAAGCGGCGAAGCTGGCACTCATTGGCAACACGGCGCCGGTGGCGTTTGGATCTCTTGGCACGCCGTTGACGACGCTGGCGGACATCACGGGGCTCGATCTCATGTCGCTGAGCGCGATGGTCGGGCGGCAGTTGCCGTTGTTCTCGCTGATCGTGCCGTTCTGGCTGGTGGCGGCGCAGGTCGGCTGGCGCGGCATGCTCGGTGTGTGGCCGGCATGTCTGGTGACGGGCGCGAGCTTTGGCGTGATGCAGTTCGTGATGAGCAACTACCACGGACCCTGGTTGGTGGACATCGTGAGCGCGGTGGTGGCGATGGCTGCACTCGTGCTGTTCATGAAGGTGTGGAAGCCGAAGGATGTTGCCGAAAAACCTGTGGTGGCAGAAGTGCGTGAAACATCGCCGTGGAAGGCATGGCTGCCGTGGGTGTTTTTGACCGCTTTTGTTTTCGCGTGGGGCATGCCGGCGGTGAAAAGCGGGTTGAACGGCGTCTTCAATCAGGAGATCGAGGTGCCGCTTTTGCACAAGATGGTGGAACGTGTGCCGCCGGTGGTGGTGCATGCAGAAGTGGAGAAGGCGGTGTTCAAATTCAACGCGCTCTCGGCCACCGGCACGGCAGCGATGCTCGCAGGCATGGCAGCAGGGCTTTGTCTCGGCCTTTCGCCCATGCGTCTGCTCAAATTGTATGGCGGCACGATTTGGAAACTGCGCGTGCCGCTGCTGACCATCTCGCTCATGCTCGCGCTGGGTTACGTGACGCGCTACAGTGGCACGGACACGACGATGGGCCTCATGATGGCCGGCACCGGAGTACTGTTCCCGTTCTTCTCGCCGATCATCGGCTGGCTGGGGGTGGCGCTCACGGGCAGCGACACGTCATCGAATGTGCTCTTTGGCAATCTTCAGCAGGTCACGGCGAATCAACTGCATCTCTCGCCGATTCATATGGCCGCCTCAAACAGCTCCGGTGGTGTGATGGGCAAGATGATCGACGCGCAAAGCATCGTCGTCGCCAGCGTTGCCACAGGCGGGCACTCCGACAGTCCCGACGCTGGCACCGTGCTGCGCAGTGTCTTCTGGCACAGCGTGGCGCTGGCGGTGCTCATGGGCGTGCTGGTGATGGCGCAGGCGTACTGGATGCCGTGGGTGATTGTGAAGTGAGTTTTTTACAGGAGATAACGGAGGAAACGAAGATTCCAGAATCAGACCTCTGTTCACTCTCTTATCTCCCGTTTAATCTCTAGATCCGTCCCGCAAAGACGTGACTGGCGTGTGCGTAGTCTCCACCGCAATATTCGCCATGCCCACCCGCCGCCAGCTTCTGCAAACCACCGGACAAGGTTTCGGCGCGCTCGCCTTTGCCTCGCTGCGGGCGGGCGAGACCTCGCATCGCTCGCAGACTGTCGCGCCAAAGGCGAAACGGGTGGTGCAGCTCTTCATGGGCGGTGCGGCGAGCCATGTGGACCTCTTCGACTTCAAGCCGGCGCTGGTGAAGCATCACGGTGAGGAGTCGGACTTCGGTGAGAAGGTGGAGGCATTTCAAAACGGCCTCGGGCCGTGGAAGAAGCCGGTGTGGGACTTCAAACCCTACGGTCAGAGCGGCAGGATGCTCAGCGAAGCTGTCGCACCTCTCGGAGCTTGTGCGGATGACATGGCCTTCGTGCATAACATGGTGGGCAAGACCGGCGTGCATTCGCAGGGCACGCTGCTCCAGGCCACAGGCTTCAATCTGCCGGGCTTTCCGGGCATGGGCTGCTGGGTGAGTTATGCGCTTGGATCGCTGAGCGACAATCTGCCCACCTTCGTCGTGCTGCCGGATCATCGCGGCTTTGCCTCGAACGGACCGAAGAACTGGGACAGCGCCTTTTTGCCCTCGCAGCATGCGGGCACGATCATTTATCCCGGTGCCGAGACTCCGATCAGCGATCTGTTTCCGCACAAGTCCGGCCGCTACATCAGCGCGAAGGCGGATCGCGAGGGCTTTGCGCTGCTGGAACAACTGAACCGCAAACACATGGTCGCGCGTGAAGAAGACTCGCGTTTGGAGAGTCGCATCCAGAGCTACGAACTCGCCGCGAAGATGCAGCTCGCCGCGCCGGAGGCATTGGACCTTTCAAAGGAATCCGATGCGATGAAGGCGATGTATGGCATCCAGGAGCATCGCAAAGTCTGGCCCACGGAGATCAATGCCGAGGAAGAAGCCGACTACATGGGCCGCAAATGCCTCGCTGCGCGGCGCCTGCTGGAACGCGGTGTGCGCTTTGTACAAATCTGGAGCGGCAACGACAATGGTTTCCCGCGTCGCAACTGGGACAGCCACGAAGATGTGGAGCGCGATCACGGCCCGCTCGCCTGGGGCATGGCGAAGGCGGTTTCAGCCTTGATCCTCGATCTCAAACAGCACGGTCTGCTCGACGAAACGATCATCCTGTGGACCACCGAGTTTGGCCGCATGCCCAGCACCCAGGGCGGCAAAGGCCGCGACCACAACCCCTACGTCTTCACGAACTGGCTCTGCGGCGGCGGCATCCAAGGCGGTGTCACCGCAGGCGAGAGCGACCAGTGGGGCTACAAGCCGCTCGATCGCGCCAATCCGACGACCTGCTACGACATTCACGCCACGATGATGCATCTGCTCGGCATTGATCATGAGAAGCTCACCGTCCGACACAATGGCCTCGACCGCCGACTCACGGATGTGCATGGGCATGTGATCCGGGATTTGGTGGGGTGAAAGTAGTGCTGGGCTTTAGCCCGCACAGCTTCCGTTCTTGCGAAAAGCCAACGAACCATCCTGCAACGCCGTCACGCGCTAAAGCGCATGACTACTTTCGCTGGCGCACTTCTTTGCCCATGCCGACGACGAAACCTTCCCGCAGTCCGCCCTTCTGTGGATTTTCGGCGATGTACTTCCGGAAATGCTGTAACTGGGCTTCGCTACGCACGATGTGATCAAAGGGTTCACGTTGCCAGAGGCTGCCGCTTCGCAGAAGACGCTTGTTGATGTCATGGGCGCTGCCGCCTTTCCAGTGGCGGATGATCTCGCCGAGCGTGACGTGTTCCGCAGGCTCCACGAGAGCATGGAGATGATTGGGCATGATGCACCATGCATCGATCTGATAAGCGGCACCGTGTCCGGCGAGCAGTCGCGCGATCAGAATATCGGCGCAGGCGGCGTTGGCGAGAACACACTCGCCGTGACCAGCATCGAGCAGTTCGTGAAACCTGGCGGTGAACTCACGATGGTATTCATGGCGCTCGCCGTCGGTAAGCTTGGGGAGTTCGTCGGTCGATCGGATGCCGTGGGCCTGGAGCCAGGCGTCGCGAGTGCGCCGCCAGTCGGCGGCGATGGGACCAGGAACAGAATCGGCCAGTCGTGTGGTGACGAAATAAGTGGTGCCCCACTGCCGCCAGTGCGGGAGATTCTGGCGATGAATGTGCGTTTCGGCGAACGGGTTATATGGCGTGAAGGCCATGCGCAAAGCGTAGGGGAAGGCGCAAAGCTCGCAAGCAAAGTAGTGCGGAGCTTTAGCTCGCACTGGCGATGGATAGTGAAAAGTTTCCGCTTGTGCGTTCGTGCTCGCACGGGCTAAAGCCCATGACTACTTTCCCATCATGATCCTCGACACCCTCGCCAACGCCGCCCGCTACACATCGCTGAACTCCCGCTTCGCGAAGGCATTCGCCTTTCTCCGCACGGTGGACGGAACGCAGCAGCTGGGGCGGCATGACATCGATGGCGATCAGTGCTTCGCGCTGGTGCAGACCTATGAGACCAAGCCGATGGAGAAGGCGAAGTTTGAGGCGCATCGCAAATACATCGACGTGCAGTTCATCTTCAGCGGCCGCGAAACCATCCTCTGGGCACCGCTGGCGTCGATGAAGGAGGAGACCATGGCTTATTCGGAGGAGAAAGAAGCCGCGCTGTGGAAACTGACGCCGGATTTCACGCCGCTGCATGTCAGCGACGGCCATTTCGCCATCTTTTGGCCGCAGGATGCGCATGCGCCGTGCATTGAGTGGGAAAAGCCCGAACAGGTGTTCAAAGTGGTCGTGAAAGTGGCCGTGGAGTGAGGTGGCGGCAAAATCGGGCGCTTCTGGGGCGTAGGTTTGTGCCCCCAATGAAGCTGACGCCCGCTGTTTTCCTTTGTTCTCTCGCCGTGACTGCTCACGGCGCGGATGCCATGCTCACGTTTGAAAAAGACGTGCGCCCCATCGTGAAGGCACACTGCACGCACTGCCACGGCGAGGAGGAAAAGCCCGAGGGCGGTGTGGATCTGCGTTTGCGGCGCTTCATGGACGAGATCGTCGTGGTCGGGCAGCCAGAGAAGAGCAAGCTCGTTGAAGTCATTCGCAGCGGCGAGATGCCGGAGAAGGGTAAGCCGCTCACGGAAGCGCAACTGGCCGTGATCGAGAAGTGGATCGCCCAAGGCGCGAAGACAGCGAAGCCGGAGCCGCTCGCGCTGGCGCCGGGACCGATCATTTCAGACGAAGACCGTGGCTATTGGGCTTTCCAGTCGATCAACAAGCCTGCGGTGCCGAAGAATGTGGAGGCGCAGAAAATGCGCACGCCGGTGGATGCCTTCGTTCTGGCCAAGATGGGTGAAAAAGGTCTGCAAATGGCTCCGGAAGCGGATCGCAGGACCTTGATCCGCCGCGTGACGCTCGATCTCACCGGCCTGCTGCCGACACCCGAGGAAGTGGAGGTCTTTGTCGCCGACAAATCGCCGCTGGCCTACGAGCAGCTCGTGGAACGCCTGCTGGCCTCGAAAAACTACGGCGAGCGCTGGGCGCGGCATTGGCTGGATGTGGTGGGCTATGCGGACTCGAATGGATACACCGAGGCTGATAGCGTTCGCACTCACGCGTGGCGATACCGCGACTATGTGATTCGCTCGATGAACGAGGACAAACCGTGGGATCAGTTCAT